>NZ_JBEAIU010000033.1:0-72056 GCF_040065135.1 Klebsiella sp. CN_Kp066
CCTGTGACCCCATCATTATGAGTGATGTGCTCTAACCAGCTGAGCTACGTAGCCATCTTTTTTTTCGCGTTACCTTATCGGCGTTGCGGGGCGCATTATGCGTATTGAGCTTTGAAGCGTCAACCTCTTTTTCATTGAAAATGGGCTGAAAGTAACTGTTTGGTTAGGTTGCGAACAGCGTGGCGCAATAATCGGCAATTATTGGTTATTTATCGTTTTTAGCGGCTTAAATAAGGCTCAAAGTAAAAACGGACTCCGAAGAGTCCGTTTGGCAAAAAACGAGGCTTAGTAGGCCGACTGGTGTACGCCCACCGCGCGTCCGGACGGATCGTTCATTTTTTTGAAAGATTCATCCCACTCGATCGCTTTTGCGGAGGAGCAGGCGACGGACGGGCCGCCAGGCACGCATTCTGCGGCGCTCGGTACCGGGAAGAGCTCTTCAAAGATCTCACGATACAGATAGGCTTCTTTCGACGATGGCGTGTTGTACGGGAAGCGGAAGCTGGCCGTTTCCAACTGCTGATCGGAAATTTGTTCAGCGGCCACCTCTTTTAAGGTGTCGATCCAGCTGTAACCGACGCCGTCAGAGAACTGCTCTTTCTGCCGCCAGGCGACGCTTGCTGGCAGATAAGATTCAAAACATTCGCGCAGAATATGTTTTTCCATTTTACCGTTGCCGCACATTTTATCCTGCGGGTTGATACGCATTGCCACATCAAGGAACTTCTTATCGAGGAACGGCACGCGGGCTTCAACGCCCCAGGCGGACATCGCCTTGTTCGCACGGGCGCAGTCGAACATGTGCAGCGCCTGCAGTTTGCGTACGGTCTCTTCGTGCAGCTCTTTGGCGTTTGGCGCTTTATGGAAATAGAGATAGCCGCCGAACACTTCATCAGAACCCTCGCCGGAGAGCACCATTTTGATGCCCATCGCTTTGATTTTACGCGACATCAGATACATCGGCGTCGAAGCGCGGATGGTGGTGACATCGTAAGTTTCAATGTGATAGATAACATCGCGAATCGCGTCCAGCCCTTCCTGGACCGTAAAGTGGATCTCGTGATGCACGGTACCCAGATGGTTAGCCACTTCCTGCGCGGCTTTCAGATCGGGGGCGCCTTCCAGCCCAACGGCGAAAGAGTGCAGCTGCGGCCACCAGGCTTCGGATTTTTCCTGATCCTCGACGCGGCGGGCGGCAAATTTCTTGGTGATAGCGGAAATTACCGATGAGTCCAGGCCGCCGGAGAGCAGTACGCCGTACGGAACATCGGACATCAGGTGGCTTTTCACCGACTCTTCCAGCGCCTGACGCAGTTCGTTTTTGTCCGTGACGTTGTCTTTCACCGCGTCATAGTCGAACCAGTCGCGCTGATAGTACTGGCGAATTTCGCCATCTTTGCTCCACAGGTAGCTGCCTGCCGGGAACTCTTTAATCGTGCGGCAGACCGGTACCAGCGCTTTCATTTCCGAAGCGACGTAGAAGTTGCCGTGTTCGTCGTGGCCCATATACAGCGGGATAATCCCGATGTGGTCGCGACCAATCAGGTACGCGTCTTTTTCACTGTCGTAGAGCGCGAAAGCAAACATTCCCTGCAGATCGTCGAGGAAGTCCGGACCTTTTTCCTGATACAGCGCGAGGATGACTTCACAGTCGGAACCGGTCTGGAAGGCATAGCGATCGCCGTATTCCGCGCGCAGCGCCTGGTGGTTGTAGATTTCCCCGTTGACGGCGAGCGCGTGCGTTTTTGCGGCATTATACAGCGGCTGTGCGCCGGCGTTCACGTCAACGATTGACAGGCGTTCATGCGCCAGAATGGCTTTATCGCAGGCATAGACGCCGGACCAGTCCGGACCGCGGTGGCGCATCAGGCGGGAGAGTTCCAGTGCCTTTTTACGCAGCTCGCCTGCGTCAGTTTTAATATCCAGTACGCCAAAAATCGAACACATAGCCTTCTCCGTTACCCTGTCTTATTTGATGTTGTGCAGGCTTCGTCTCGTTGCGAAGCCCTGGTGCGTGCTTAAGAAAATGCCGCAAAGGGGCGGAGGGCGCAAGGGTTTTACGGCTGGAAAAGGAAATAATGCAATGACGATTGCTGGATAGTGAAAAAAGAGCATGTTTTAAGCGCTTTCATTGAATGATATTTAATAATGAGGCTTTTTTATTAGATGAAGGGCTTTTTTGGGGCTTTAAAAGAGAAAAACCACGTCATGAGACGTGGTTTTATTCAGAAAATATCAATTTCCGCAACGGAAGGGTAAATCCATGAGGGGCGGAACGGCATGCTGTCGATATCATCGAGCGTGGCAACGCCCGAAAGCACCAGGATAGTTTCCAGACCGGCCTGGAAGCCCGCCAGAATATCCGTGCGCAGATTATCGCCGACGATAACCGTTTGTTCCGAATGCGCCTGCATTTTATTCAGCGCGGAGCGGATGATCCACGGGCTTGGTTTACCGACATAGAACGGCTTACGCCCGGAGATTTTCTCGATGCCGGCGCACAGCGCGCCGCAGGCCGGATAGTAGCCGCGGCCGTGCGTATCCGGGTTAGTGGCGATAAAGCGCGCGCCGTTGGCGACAAAAAACGCCGCTTTATGCATCATCTCCCAGTTAAAGGAGCGGGTCTCACCGACGATAACGAAATCAGGATTGACGTCAGTGATGGTAAAGCCGGCTTTGTACAGTTCGTGAATCAGCGCGCCTTCGCCGACCACATAGGCTTTTTTACCTTCCTGACGGCGCAGAAAATCCGCCGTGGCCATCGCAGAGGTATAAAAGGCAGTATCAGGGACATCAATTCCGGCGGTCGCAAAGCGGTTCGCCAGGTCCTGGCCGGTCTGCGAAGGGTAGTTAGTCAGCATCACCAGCGGCATCTCTTTTTCGAGAATGCGCTTGATGAATTCGGCGGCGCCCGGTACGGCCACATTGTCGTGCATCAGCACGCCGTCAATATCACAAATTACGTTTTGAATGGTCATGGACTGTCCGACATCGTTAAAGAAAGGCGAAACTATAAAGCGGCTTTAGCTTTCCAGCAAACGCTGGAGCAGGATCCCGTTAAGCATCGCGCGCTTGACCAGAGCAAAAGCGCCGATGGCAGAACGATGATCGAGCGTAGAACGGACCACCGGCAGATTTTTACGAAATGCCTTCAGCGCCTGGGTGTTAATGCAGCCTTCAATAGCCGGCAACAGCACTTTTTCCGCTTCGACGATCTCACCGGCAATCACCACTTTTTGCGGATTAAACAGGTTAATGGCGATGGCGATAGTTTTACCCAGATGACGGCCAACGTGCTCGATCACCTCGCAGGCCAGCGCATCGCCTTTATTCGCGGCTTTACAGATTGTTTTGATCGTACAGTCATCGAGGGAGATTTTGCTCTGATAACCCTGTTCCAGCAGATGACGAACGCGATGTTCAATTGCCGCGTTGGCGGCGACGGTCTCCAGACAACCGAAGTTACCGCAGTGGCAGCGCTCGCCTAGGGGGTCGACCTGAATATGGCCGATTTCGCCGACGTTACCGTTACGGCCAATAAAAATCCGCCCGTTGGAGATGATCCCCGCGCCGGTTCCGCGGTGTACGCGCACCAGAATGGAGTCTTCGCAGTCGTGGCTCGCACCGAAGTAGTGCTCCGCCAGCGCGAGGCTACGGATATCGTGACCGACAAAACAGGTGACCTTAAACTTTTTTTCCAGCGCTTCGACCAGACCCCAGTTTTCAACCTGGATGTGCGGCATGTAGCGAATGACGCCGCTTTCCGGATCGACCAGTCCCGGCAGGATCACCGAGATGGCGATCAGTTCGCGGATTTTACGCTGGCAGCGCTCCATAAAGGCGGCAATGATATTTAGCAGCGCGTGTTCCAGGGTTTCCTGGGTTCTTTCCGGCAGCGGGTAGTGCTCTTCTTCAAGCGTTTTGCTGCTCAAATCATAGAGCGTCAGGGTGGCGTCATAGCGGCCCAGGCGTACGCCGATGGCGTGGAAGCTACGGGTTTCAGCAACGATGGAGATAGCGCGGCGGCCCCCGGTGGAGGCCTGCTGATCGACTTCTTTGATCAGCCCGCGTTCAATAAGCTGACGCGTAATTTTCGTTACGCTGGCAGGGGCAAGCTGGCTTTGTTCCGCAATCTGGATACGCGAGATGGGGCCGTGCTGATCGATGAGCCGATAAACGGCCGCGCTGTTCAGCTGTTTTACGAGATCGACGTTACCAATTTGAGCCTGTCCGCCTGCTGTCATACTTTACTTACTCAGTGACGACCTCGTTACCATTAACGATGGTCTTGGTGATTTTATAGTCGCGGGTAAATGCGGTCAGGTTAGCGACCATCCCCGGGGCAATGCAGCCCAACTGTTTGTCTACGCCAATCGCACGGGAAGGGTAGAGCGTTGCCATACGTAACGCTTCGTCCAGCGCGATGCCGCAATGCTCAACGAGGTTACGCACCCCTTCAATCATGGTCAATGAAGACCCGCTGAGGGTACCGTTCTCATCTACGCACAGGCCGTTCCGGTAGTATATTGTTTTACCAGCAAAAATGAACTGCTCAATATTGGCGCCTGCCGGAGCCGTTGCATCAGTAACGAGACACAGCTTATCGCCTTTCAGGCGTTTAGCGAGGCGAACGTTAGCGTAATCGACGTGCATACCATCGACGATAATACCGCAGTAGACATCCGGCTCGTCGAAAATCGCGCCGGCGAGACCCGGTTCGCGGCCGGTGATATACGGCATGGCGTTAAACAGATGGGTAGCGAAAGTGATGCCGGAGCGGAAGCCGACTTTTGCCTCTTTGAGCGTCGCGTTGGAGTGACCGGCGGAAACGATGATGCCTGCCGCGACCAGTTTACGGATAACTTCTGGTTCCACGCGTTCCGGCGCCAGGGTGATTTTGGTGATGACATCCGCGTTTTGACACAGGAAATCGACCAGCGCGGCATCCGGCTTACGTACGTAGTCCGGATTGTGGGTGCCTTTTTTAACAATATTCAGCCACGGGCCTTCAAGATGCAGACCCAGCGCCTGGTGAGGATGTTTTTGCAGGTATTCACGCATCACGCGCACGCCCTGCTTCATCAGATCATCGCTGGCGGTAATCAGGGTGGGCAAATAGCTGGTGCAGCCGGAGCGTTCATTGGCTTTCTGCATAATTTCCAGCGTTTCAACGGTCACCGCGTCCGCCGTGTCGTTAAACTGCACGCCGCCGCAGCCGTTAAGCTGGACGTCGATAAAACCGGGGGCAAGGATTGCACCATCAACCGAGCGCTGTTCGATACCGGTTGGCAGCTCTGTTTGAGGACAGATACGTTCGATAAGGCCATTGGCGATAACAATCGCATGGTCATCCAGAATTTCATGACCGGTATAAATCCGGCCTTGGGTTAATGCATACATTACGACCCCCGGTTATCAAAAATGATTGTCCCGCGGGGGCAGCCGCGGGACGAGACTACATTACAGACCTTTGATGTTTTCAGCTTCTAATTCGTTGAAATATTTCAGGGTCTTAACTTTTAGTTCCATGGTGGACGGCTCATCGCAGACCACAACGGCTTTCGGATGCAGCTGCAGACAGGTAATAGTCCACATATGGTTAACGTTGCCTTCAACCGCCGCCTGCAGCGCCAGCGCTTTCTGATGGCCCAGTACCAGAATCATCACTTCTTCCGCATCCAGCAGGGTGCCCACGCCAACGGTCAGCGCGTACTTCGGCACCTGATCAACGTCGCCGTCGAAGAAGCGGGAGTTCGCTACGCGAGTATCGTGGGTCAGGGTTTTAATACGCGTGCGTGAAGCCAGAGAAGAGGCTGGTTCGTTAAAAGCGATGTGGCCATCGTTACCCACGCCGCCCATAAACAGGTGGATTTTACCGTAAGAACGAATTTTTTCTTCATAACGACGGCATTCTGCATCAATATCCGGCGCGTTACCATTCAGCAGATTAATATTTTCCGCCGGGATATCAACGTGATCAAAGAAGTTGCGGTGCATAAAGCTATGATAGCTTTCCGGGTGATCTTTCGGCAGACCAACGTACTCATCCATGTTGAAGGTCACAACATGCTTAAAGCTAACCTGGCCTGCTTTGTGCATCTCAACCAGCGCTTTGTAAGCGGTCAGAGGCGTACCGCCGGTAGGCAGACCGAGGACAAACGGACGGTCTGCAGTCGGTTTGAACGCGTTGATGCGGTTAACGATATGCCGGGCAGCCCATTTACCGACTTGTTCAGCAGTTACCAGGGGGATCAGTCTCATTGTTCACCTCAATAGTTAAATTAGAACCTGGCGGATTGGCGCCAGCATACTAGTAAGAGTATTGCAGTTACTGCGCCGACCGGGGTCAATCCGTGTTGATTTTTTGAATGATAAAATAAGTTTTCGTTGTTAGCCAGTCAAAGGCGGAGGTGAATACGATATTTGGTGACTATTGTCACAAAAAATAGCCATTTAATTTGCGGGACGAATTAATTTTTCAGACACTTTGCAGGTAAGTTAAAAATTTAACCAGGTTACACAATAATAAAGTGGCTTTAATGAGCCTCAACGGGGTCTCATAGGGGGAATAAGATGAATATTTTAGGTTTTTTCCAGCGACTCGGTAGGGCGTTACAGCTCCCTATCGCAGTGCTGCCGGTCGCGGCGCTGCTGCTGCGATTCGGGCAACCCGATCTGCTTAACATTTCGTTTATCGCGCAGGCGGGCGGGGCAATCTTTGATAACCTGGCGCTGATTTTCGCTATCGGTGTTGCATCCAGCTGGTCGAAAGACAGCGCCGGTGCCGCAGCGCTGGCGGGGGCGGTAGGTTACTTCGTATTGACTAAAGCGATGGTCACCATCAACCCGGCCATCAACATGGGCGTCCTGGCAGGTATCATTACCGGTCTGGTCGGCGGCGCCGTGTATAACCGCTGGTCGGGCATCAAACTGCCTGACTTCCTGAGCTTCTTCGGCGGCAAACGCTTTGTGCCGATCGCAACCGGCTTCTTCTGTCTGGTACTGGCAGCCATCTTCGGCTACGTCTGGCCGCCGGTGCAGAACGCCATCCATGCTGGTGGTGAATGGATTGTCGGCGCGGGCGCGCTCGGCTCCGGTATTTTTGGTTTCATCAACCGTCTGCTGATCCCGACGGGTCTGCACCAGGTGCTGAACACCATTGCCTGGTTCCAGATTGGTGAGTTCACTAACGCTGCTGGCGCGGTATTCCACGGTGATATCAACCGCTTCTATGCCGGTGACGGCACCGCGGGGATGTTCATGTCCGGCTTCTTCCCGATCATGATGTTCGGTCTGCCGGGCGCGGCGCTGGCGATGTACTTCGCGGCGCCTAAAGAGCGTCGTCCTATGGTCGGCGGTATGCTGCTGTCGGTTGCCATCACCGCATTCCTGACCGGTGTGACTGAGCCGCTGGAATTCCTGTTCATGTTCCTGGCGCCGCTGCTGTATCTCCTGCACGCTATCCTGACCGGCATCAGCCTGTTCGTTGCGACGGCGCTGGGTATCCATGCGGGCTTCTCTTTCTCTGCAGGCGCTATCGACTATGTTCTGATGTACAGCCTGCCGGCAGCCAGCAAGAACGTCTGGATGCTGATTGTGATGGGTGTTGTCTTCTTCGTTATCTACTTCCTGCTGTTCAGCGCGGTAATCCGCATGTTCAATCTGAAAACGCCGGGTCGTGAAGATAAAGTGGATGATGTGGTCACTGAAGAAGCCAACAG
The DNA here is from genome assembly GCF_040065135.1 of Klebsiella sp. CN_Kp066. Classification (NCBI taxonomy): domain Bacteria; kingdom Pseudomonadati; phylum Pseudomonadota; class Gammaproteobacteria; order Enterobacterales; family Enterobacteriaceae; genus Klebsiella; species Klebsiella sp. CN_Kp066. The sequence goes on from NZ_JBEAIU010000033.1 coordinate 7,722, forward strand.
CAATACCGAAGAGGGCTTAACCCAGTTGGCGACCAACTACATTGCGGCGGTTGGCGGTACCGATAACCTGAAAGCGATCGATGCCTGCATTACCCGCCTGCGCCTGACCGTTGCGGACTCCGCGCTGGTAAACGATGCGGCCTGTAAGCGCCTCGGTGCTTCCGGTGTGGTTAAACTGAACAAGCAGACCATCCAGGTTATCGTCGGTGCGAAAGCCGAATCCGTCGGTGATGAAATGAAGAAAGTGGTTGCCCGCGGCCCGGTTGCCGCAGCAGCAGCGACTTCAAACAGCGCGCCCGCAGCCGCTCCGGCCGCTAAACCGCAGGCCGTCGCTAACGCGAAAACCGTCGAAGCGCTGGTTTCGCCGATTACTGGCGACATTGTGGCCCTGGAGCAGGTGCCGGATGAAGCCTTCGCCAGCAAAGCCGTCGGCGACGGCGTGGCGGTGAAACCGACCGATAAGATTGTTGTTGCGCCGGCAGCGGGCACCGTAGTGAAGATTTTCAACACTAACCATGCTTTCTGTCTGGAGACGGAAAACGGCGCGGAAATCGTCGTCCATATGGGTATCGATACCGTTGCGCTTAACGGCCAGGGCTTTAAACGCCTGGTGGAAGAGGGCGCGGAAGTGAAAGCGGGTCAGCCGATTCTGGAACTGGATCTTGAGTTCCTGAACGCTAACGCACGTTCGATGATTAGCCCGGTCGTATGCAGCAACAGCGACGACTACAGCGCGCTGGTTATCCAGGCAACCGGCAAGGTTGTAGCGGGTCAGACGCCGTTGTACGAAATTAAAGGCAAATAAGACTCCTGAGTGGCGTTTATGCCTCGGCGGCGCAGCGAACCTGCGCCGCTTTTTTTTACCGCAAACAACCCCATAATCTCCTTCTGATACGTATTTTGCGTAACTAATAGTTGTCTCTACGCCCTGCTTGTAAGATCATGTGCCGTTATACGTTGTTTACGCTTTGAGGAACCCACGATGAGTGAGGCAGAAGCCCGCCCGACTAACTTTATTCGTCAGATCATTGATGAAGATCTGGCTACTGGTAAGCACACCACCGTTCATACCCGTTTTCCACCGGAACCGAACGGCTATCTGCACATTGGCCACGCAAAATCTATTTGCCTGAACTTTGGTATCGCCCAGGATTACCAGGGCCAATGCAACCTGCGTTTCGATGACACCAACCCGGTGAAAGAAGATATCGAATACGTTGAGTCGATTAAAAACGACGTGCAGTGGTTAGGTTTCCACTGGTCCGGGGATGTTTGCTACTCGTCTGATTATTTCGATCAGCTGCACCAGTATGCGGTTGAATTAATCAATAAAGGCCTGGCCTACGTTGATGAACTGTCAGCAGATGAGATCCGTGAGTACCGCGGCACCCTGAAAGAGCCGGGTAAAAATAGCCCGTATCGCGATCGCAGCGTGGAAGAGAACCTGGCGCTGTTTGAAAAAATGCGTAGCGGTGGATTTGCCGAGGGTAAAGCCTGCCTGCGCGCGAAAATCGATATGGCTTCGCCGTTTATCGTGATGCGCGATCCGGTACTGTACCGTATTAAGTTTGCCGATCACCATCAGACCGGAAGCAAGTGGTGCATCTACCCGATGTACGACTTTACCCACTGCATCAGCGATGCGCTGGAAGGAATTACCCACTCTCTGTGTACTCTCGAGTTTCAGGATAACCGCCGCCTGTACGATTGGGTGCTGGATAACATCAGCATTCCCGTGCATCCGCGTCAGTATGAATTCTCGCGCCTCAACCTTGAATACACCGTGATGTCCAAGCGTAAGTTGAATCAGCTGGTGACGGAAAAACACGTCGAAGGCTGGGATGACCCGCGTATGCCGACCATTTCCGGCCTGCGCCGTCGCGGCTATACCGCAGAGTCTATCCGTGAGTTCTGCAAACGCATCGGCGTGACCAAGCAGGACAACACTATCGAAATCGCTGCCCTGGAATCCTGCATCCGCGAAGATTTGAACGAAAATGCTCCGCGTGCCATGGCCGTTATCGACCCGGTTAAGCTGGTGATCGAAAACTATCCGCAGGGCGGCAGCGAAATCGTCACTATGCCGAATCATCCCAATAAACCGGAGATGGGTAGCCGCGAGGTGCCGTTCAGCGGCGAAATCTGGATCGATCGCGCCGACTTCCGCGAGGAAGCGAACAAGCAGTACAAGCGTCTGGTGCTGGGCAAAGAAGTTCGCCTGCGCAATGCTTACGTCATCAAAGCGGAGCGCGTGGAGAAAGATGCGGAAGGCAATATCACCACGATTTTCTGTACCTATGATGCCGACACCCTGAGCAAAGATCCGGCCGACGGCCGCAAGGTGAAGGGCGTGATTCACTGGGTGAGCGCGGCGCACGCGCTGCCGGTCGAAATCCGTCTGTACGATCGCCTGTTCAGCGTACCGAACCCGGGCGCGGCGGAGGATTTCCTCACGGTGATGAACCCGGAATCGCTGGTTATCAAACAGGGTTTTGCCGAGCCAAGCCTGGCGCAGGCGCAGCCGGAAAAAGCGTATCAGTTCGAGCGCGAAGGGTATTTCTGCCTGGATAGCCGCTATGCAACCGCAACCAATCTGGTGTTTAACCGCACCGTCGGTCTGCGCGATACATGGGCAAAAGCCGGCGCGTAATTCTCCGCCGCGAAGGACAACGCCGCTTACAGCGGCGTTTTTTTTATTCAGAATCAGAGAATTAAAATCTCATATTTTCGCGATGCGAATTAATCTTGTTTACAGATTGTAATAAACGCGATTTTTAACCCTTTCTCTTTATCCCCTGGAAATATGTAATCGCTTCCATTTCTCTTAATTTTGTCAGTTTTTGCAAGCACTTCCCCCGCTAAATGTGTGACTTCTAAGACTGAAACAAAAAGACATAAATTATGTGCGCTTTGTCATAATCTTCATCTTTGGTCGGCGAAAGAGATTGATAATTCGCGTCACGAAAAATAGTCTATACCCAGTGGTTATGCGAATTTTTACCGCACCACTTTTAAAGTATTTTTATTTTATTTTTTGCGTGTTGCCCCTGGTAACCGCACTTTTAAAACGTCAAAGAGGATATGCATATGCGTACGTTTAGTGGCAAACGTAGTACGCTGGCGCTGGCTATTGCCGGTGTCACAGCCCTGTCAGGATTTGCAATGGTGCCGGATGCAAAAGCAGAAGGGTTCATTGATGATTCAACGTTAACCGGCGGCATCTATTACTGGCAACGTGAACGCGACCGTAAAGATGTCACCGACGGCGACAAATATAAAACTAACCTGTCGCACTCTACCTGGAACGCCAACCTCGACTTCCAGTCCGGCTACGCCGCCGATATGTTCGGCATTGACGTTGCTGCCTTTACCGCCATCGAAATGGGCGAAAGCAGCGAGAGCGGTCACCCGAACGAAATCGCTTTCTCCTCGCGCAATAAAACCTACGACGAAGACTATTCCGGCGATAAGAGCGGGATCAGCCTGTATAAAGCTGCCGCAAAATTTAAATTTGGTCCGGCGTGGGCGCGCGCGGGCTATATTCAGCCAACCGGCCAAACGCTGCTGGCTCCGCACTGGAGCTTTATGCCCGGCACCTATCAGGGCGCGGAAGCCGGCGCTAATTTTGACTATGGCGACGCGGGCGCGCTGAGTTTCTCCTATATGTGGACGAACGAGTATAAAGCGCCGTGGCATATTGAGATGGATGAGTTCTACCAGAACGATAAGAAAACCAAGGTGGATTACCTTCACTCTCTCGGCGCCAAATATGATTTTAAAAACGACCTGGTGCTGGAAGCGGCATTTGGTCAGGCCCAGGGTTACATCGACCAGTATTTTGCCAAAGCCAGCTATAAATTTGATGTTGCAGGCACGCCGTTAACCACCAGCTATCAGTTCTACGGCACCCGCGATAAAGTCAGCAACGGCGGGGCTAACGATATTTATGACGGCACCGCGTGGCTGCAGGCATTGACCTTTGGCTATAAGGTGGCCGACGTGCTGGACCTGCGTCTGGAAGGAACCTGGGTTAAAGCTGACGGCCAGCAGGGCTACTTCCTGCAGCGTATGACGCCAACCTACGCCTCTTCTAACGGTCGTCTGGATATCTGGTGGGATAACCGCTCGGACTTCAACGCCAACGGTGAAAAAGCGGTGTTCTTCGGCGCGATGTATGACATGAAGAACTGGAACATGCCGGGCTGGGCCTTTGGCGCATCTTATGTCTATGCCTGGGATGCGAAGCCGGGCAGAATGTCCTCGCCTGATGCCTACTACAACCCGGATAAACGCCTGGAAGAGTCCGCCTATAGCCTGGACGCCATGTATACCGTTCAGGAAGGGCGCGCGAAGGGCACGCTGTTCAAACTCCACTTTACGCAATACGACAACCACTCTGATATCCCGAGCTGGAGCGGCGGTTACGGCAACATCTTCCAGGATGAGCGCGACGTGAAGTTCATGGTTATCGCACCGTTCACCATTTTCTGATGCCTGAGCGGCGGGCGTGAGCCTGCCGCAATATCCCGAGGTTGATTATGAAGAAGTTACTGCTTGTCGCCATTATGGCAACAGGTCTGGTTGCCTGTACGCAGTCGCCAGCGCCGAAAGAAGACTCAAAGTTGAGAGACGCCTACAGCGCCTGCATTACTAGCGCGGAGGGGAACCCGGATAAGGTTGAAGCCTGTCAGAGCGTACTGAACGTGCTTAAGCAAGAGAAACAGCACCAGCAGTTCGCCACCCAGGAAAGCGTGCGGGTGCTGGACTATCAACAGTGTATCCAGGCGCGCAAAACCGGTAACGATCAGGCCGTGCAGGCGCGCTGCGACCAGCTCTGGAAAGAGATCCGCAGCAACAATACGCCCCGTTAATCCAGGCGGAAAGGGGCAAAGCGGGCGGAGCGTAAACTCCGCCCGCGGCTATTTTAGCGGGGTATTTCTGCTGGCTGATAGCTGCGGCTCAGGCGAGTAAAGAGCATGGCGGTTGCGGCAAGTCCGCATAGCGCAGCGCACATCAGCCACCAGCCCGGCGAGCTTTTATCCCCGGTGATCTCGACCAGCGCGGTGGAAATAGCCGGCGTCAGGCCGCCAAAGATAGCGGTGGCGAGGCTAAAGGCTAACGAAAAGCCCACGGTGCGGACGTAGACCGGCATCACTTCGGTCAGCGCCGCGACCATCGCGCCGTTATACATACCGAAGAAAAACGAGAACCAGAGCAGAACCAGCGTCATACGGGTAAAATCCGGCGCGGCGGTGAGCCAGTGCATCACCGGCCAGGTGGTAAGCAGCGCCAGCAGGGTGATGCCCATCAGCACCGGACGACGGCCTATTCTGTCAGAAATTGTCCCGCCAATCGGTAACCAGATAAAGTTAGAGATGCCGACCAGCATGGTGACCAGCAGGCTATCGCGAGCGCTCAGATGCAGCACGGCTCTCCCGTAGGTTGGGGTATAAACGGTAATAAAGTAAAAAGTGGTCGTGGTCATCGCCACCAGTAAGGTGCCCGCCGAGATGATGCGCCAGTTTTTTACAATCGTGCTCAGGATTTCTCGGGTATCAGGACGATGTTTACGCTGCAGGAAAGCTTCGGTTTCCTGTAACGAACGCCGCAGTACAAAAATCAGCGGAATGATCAGACAACCAATAAAGAAGGGGATACGCCAGCCCCATTCGGCGATCTCATCATGGCCAAGCGTTTCGTTCAGCGCGTAGCCAATCAGCGCCGCGACCACGATAGCCACCTGCTGGCTGGCGGATTGCCAGCTGGTATAGAACCCCTTTTTCCCCGGGGTGGCGATTTCCGACAGGTAGACCGACACGCCGCCGAGCTCTACGCCCGCCGAGAATCCCTGCAGCAGACGGCCGACTAATACCAGAATGGGGGCGAGAACGCCGATGGCGTGATAGCCGGGGACCAGTGCTATCAGCAGTGTCCCGCAGCCCATAATTGCCAGCGTCACCATCAGCCCTTTACGCCGCCCGATTCTGTCGATATAGGCCCCCAGCACTATCGCCCCGATAGGGCGCATCAGGAAGCCCGAACCAAACACGGCGAAGGTGAGCATTAACGCCGCAAACTCACTTTCCGCCGGAAAGAACGTTCTGGCGATGTAGGTGGCGTAAAAACCGAACAGAAAAAAGTCGAATTGCTCGAGAAAATTACCGCTGGTCACGCGGAGAATAGCGCCGAAGGTACCGGCGCGCGATGATGATTGCGTCATAGGGGTTGCTCTCCATTGTCTTTATCTTGTTTTTATAGAGGTAAGAGGAGCGGACTAGTCGCCTGCGACTGCCGCCTGTTTTCCGCGCCGTTTCTCAATTGCCCACTTGAGTAACGCCGCACAGCGATAAAATCCGTGGGCAAATTTTCCGTATGGCAGGGTTAAAAACAGCGCCATCACAACGCCGAGATGAATGGCGAGCAGGACGCCCATCCACGAGGTATCGCGCCCTGCCAGCAGGGCCAGTCCGGTCAGGCTGGTCAAAAACAGCAGCAGAATAAAGCCGCGATCCATCGGCTTTTGCCGCGCATCGCCGTGCAGCGGCGAGCGGCGCAGGTTTAGCCATAGCAAACCCGCCGGGCCGACCAGCAGGCCGATACCGCCGAGCGTGCCCAGTACAACCGGTACGCTGAAGAACGGGTAGGGGGCCTCCCAACCGGCGATATAGTGATAACCCGTAGCCACCACGGTGGCGGCGAAACAGAGCAGAAAACCGTAGAAGGTAAAGTGATGGAAACGGCGGCGCATCAGGGTAAACGCGTCATCAGCCTCGTTGCAGCCTTTACCGTGCCCGCCGTCGAGATACTTCAGCGTGAGCGCATTATGCGAGGCTGTAGCGATGTCGATAGCCTGAGGCTGACCCGGTGAAATCTCGCGCCAGAAGCGGATCACCCCGCTCATAAGTAACCCTATGGCCAGAATGAAGACCGAGCCAAACATCCAGGCCAGCAGGTTATGGGGAAATATCCGGTAAAAATCGCCGGCCAGCGGCGGATGAAGCAGCGAGCCATTGAGCCCCATCGCCAATAGCAAAAAGAGGATCAAACCGGCGACCAACGCCAGCACCGTGGTCACGCCGGCCCGACGGTAAAGGCTGCTGAAAGCCGCGGGCTGGGCATAGTGCTGATAGGTTTCCAGGCGGACTTCCGCCATCGCTTTCGGGACATTAATGGCAAACTCGTGCGGCGGAGCATACTGGCAGGCATGCAGGCAGGCGCCGCAGTTGTGGCACAGGTTGGCCAGGTAGTTAATATCCGCTTTACCAAAAGCCAGGCGCTGAGTCATGGCCGGAAACACGGCGCAAAACCCTTCGCAATAGCGGCAGGCGTTACAGACCTGCATCACCCGTTCAACTTCCGCTTCCGGCTCGGTGATGATCTGCGCGTCGATAATCAACTTTTCAAGCGACTTCATGATGTATCTCCTGCTGTGCCGCACGGGCGGCCTGCTGGCCGGCAATGCGGCCGAACGTCGTACCAATCGACATGCCTACGCCGGCGGTATAGCCTTTGCCCAACACGTTGCCGGCCATCATTTCGCCAGCAACGAACAGGTTACGGCTGGGTTTGCCCGCAAAATGGACGGCGGCGCGTTCATTGACGTACAGTCCGAGGTAGGTGAAAGTGATCCCCGGGCGCAAGGCGTAACCGTAGTAAGGCGGCGAATCGATGGGCCGCGCCCAGTGGGTTTTCGGTGGGGTCAGGCCTGATGTTGCGCAGTTATCAAGGCAGGTATGATCGAACTGGCCCGGCACGCAGGCGGCGTTATAGTGCGCGATGGTTTGCGCCAGACGCGCCGCGTCCAGCCCCAGCTGGCGAGCCAGTTCTTCGATAGTATTGGCCTGGGCGCCGGGAAAAACCGGCGGCATAAAGTGACCGATCGCTTTGCTGTCGATAATTGAATAGCCGATTTGTCCCGGCTGGTGGGCGACCAGCCGCCCCCAGATGGCATAACGTTTGGGCCAGAAATCTTCCCCTTCATCATAAAAGCGCTCGGCGTCGCGGTTTACGACCACGCCCAGCGATACGCAGTCCACGCGGGTGCAGATCCCGCCATCATAGAGCGGTGCCCGGGCGTCTATGGCGACGCAGTGTGACTGCGAGGGATCGCCGATAACGTCAGCCCCGGCGTCGATCATATATTTCAGCAGCACGCCCTGGTTAAAGCGGGTTCCGCGGATGAGAAAGTTATCGGCTGGCCATTCGCCGCGATCGTTCTGTCCCCACGCTTCGCGCAGCCACTCGCGGTTAGACTCAAAGCCGCCGGCGGCGAGGACGCAGGTTTTTGCGGCAATCCTTTCTTCACCCGCCAGCGCGGCGACGAATTCGCCGTTATATAATTCGAGCGCCTGGACCGGGGTGTTGTAGCGGATCTGTACACCCATCTGCTCCGCGCTGCGGTAATAAGCATTTATAAGAGCCTTGCCGCCGCCCATGAAAAAGGCGTTGGTGCGGGCGACGTGCAGTGCGCCGGAGAGCGGCGGCTGAAAGTTAACTCCGTGCTGGCGCATCCAGTCCCGGCACTGTGATGAGGTACGGATCACCAGCCGCGCCAGCGCTTCGTTGGTATTACCCTCGGTGACGCGCAGCAGATCCTGCCAGTACTCTTCTTCCGGATAGCTGTCGACCAGCACATCCTGCGGAGCATCGTGCATACAGCGAAGGTTCCGCGTGTGCTGAGAGTTTCCGCCGCGCCATTCTTTCGGTGCGGCCTCCAGCAGCAGCACGGACGCGCCGGATTCCCGGGCGGTCAAGGCGGCGCATAGCGCAGCGTTGCCGCCGCCAATCACCAGTACATCCACCATTTTTGGCTCCATTACGGTTTGCTTTATTGTTAAATTTGTAATGGAAATGTATGCGCTCAGGGCAGCAGGACGCTATGGCGTATTGCTAAAGAGGGGTTTAGTGTGCGTAAAGGCTGGCGCCAGGCCAGCGGCCAGATTCGACCAGCTGACGCATGACTTTTGCCAGTATGACTCGCGCGGCGAGACCCGATGGGGTCAGTTCATCATCGGAAAGACTGACGAGAAAATTAGGCCGACTGAGTATCGGATTGTTGATGCCGATCACTCTCAGGGGGTCGCCATCGAGATGAGAAATCGCTGCTCCCGGCTGCAAAGTGGCGCCGAGGCCGTCGCGCACGGCGCGCATCAGCAGGGCCAGACCGTCGATTTCAGCGACCACATCGACATTAAGCGCATGCTCCTGGCAAATCGCCTCCAGCCTGCCGCGCAGCCCATGCCCCAGGCTTGGCATAATCAGCGGGACAGCGGAGAGCTGGTCCGGCGAGATGCTATCGTCGGGAAGGGGAGCCAGTACCTTATGGGTGCCAATCAGAAACAGACGCTCTTCAAGAATCGGCCTGGAGCTCCAGCGCACAAGCTTCTCCTTCTGGAACACGATCGCTAAATCGAGCTGACGGGTGTTGATCATGCGTTCAAGGTTGCCGGAGAGACTTTCTACCAGATGCAGGCGGACGTCGGCATAGCTTTCGCGCATCGCGTTAATAAAGGGTACGCCGAGCACAGAGGCGGTGCTGGGGGCCATGCCGACGCTGACGTGGCCAGATAGCCGCGCCTCGCGCGCAGCAAGAACCGCATCATCAGCGTGACGCAGCGCCAGCTGCGCCTGTGAATAGAAGGCGAGGCCAGCGCTGGTGGGCATTACGCCGCGAGACGTCCGTTGTAGCAGGCGAATGGCGAGTTCATTTTCCAGGCGCGCCATTTGTTGGCTAAGCGCGGAGACGCCGATATTCAGGTCAAGCGCGGCGCGGCCCATACTGCCGGTTTCAATAATGCGCACAAAATAGCGTAGCTGGCGAAGCTCCATAAGCACTCCGTATAAAGCAGGATGCACCGACAGTAAACGTATTCAGGCGCGAGAGGAAGAGGCGGCAGATGGCGGGCAAAAAAAAAGCCAACCCGCAGGCTGGCTTTGGCTGATAAACGATGCGGTGATTATTTCTCTACCGCGTCGTGGGCATGTTCATCTTCGCGGCAGTCGCCTTCTGCACAGTGGCCGTACAGGTACAGACTGTGGTTGGTGAGGCGAATACCGTGTCTGGCGGCAATCTCACGCTGGCGCGCTTCGATGGAATCATCGCTAAACTCGATCACTTTGCCGCAGTCCAGGCAAATCAGGTGATCGTGATGGTGCTGCTGCGTCAGTTCAAAAACGGATTTACCGCCTTCGAAATTATGACGGGTGACGATACCGGCGTCGTCAAACTGGTTCAGTACGCGGTAGACGGTGGCCAGGCCAATCTCTTCACCCATATCAATCAGGCGTTTGTATAAGTCTTCCGCACTGACATGATGGTTATCCGGTCCTTGCAGCACTTCCAGGATTTTTAATCTCGGAAGCGTCACTTTCAGGCCAGCTTTCTTTAATGCGGTATTGTTGTCAGTCATGCGGAATCTGTCCTGTTGCTAAACGATCTACTTCCATCAGCGGAAGTAATACAGAGAATCACCCGATGTAATGCGTCTCATTATAGAACTGCCATGGTGAAATGAAAACTGCAAGCATCGGGCCTTGTATGCTGTCAAAAACGAGGCACTCGCTACAAAGTGCTTCACGCGACCCCGTTAAATCAGAGGACATTGTACAGATATGTGATTAAAAGTTAAAAACTTGTAGCTATAACTTTGATTGCTTTTATCTATCAATTCGGCGAAATATGGTGATTACGCCGTTTAGACTCAGGCATTCTTGATTTCTTCGAGGTGCAGCTCCTCGGAAATCTGTTTTACCCATTTTTCGACGCGTTCGTTAGTCAGTTCAGGCTGACGGTCTTCGTCGATAGCCAGACCGACAAAATGATCGTCATCGGCCAGGCCTTTAGAGGCTTCAAAATGGTAGCCAGCGGTCGGCCAATGGCCAACGATAGTTGCGCCGCGCGGTTCGATGATATCGCGAATGGTGCCCAGCGCATCGCAGAAGTATTCAGCATAGTCTTCCTGGTCGCCGCAGCCAAAGAGGGCTACCAGTTTGCCATTAAAATCGATCTCTTCCAGCGTCGGGAAGAAATCGTCCCAATCGCACTGGGCTTCACCGTAGTACCAGGTTGGGATGCCGAGCAGCAGGATATCGTGAGCTTCCAGATCCTCTTTGCTGCTTTTGGCAATGTCGTGAACATCAGCAACATCTTTACCAAGCTGCTTTTGAATCATTTTTGCAATATTTTCGGTGTTGCCGGTGTCGCTGCCAAAAAAGATGCCGATGATTGCCATGAGTAAAATAACCTCTTGAAACTTAATGATGTGGTAGTGGCGTAATGCCCGCAGATAGGGGCAATGATAGCAGAACTGAGAAGGGCGCGGAAACAGCAATCACGCCCAACTGCACACTCTGCTACATGAAAGCTTATTTTTTGAGGGTTTTAGGCTTTATCCTGGCCGCGCAGGGCTGCCAGCTGGGTCATCAGCATCTCTTCGATCAGATCGCTGCGGTTCATGTTACGGGCTTCGGCCAGCTCATTGAGCGCATCGACCGCATCGGCATTGAGCTTAAGCTCCACGCGCTTCAGGCCGCGGCTCTTGTCGCGTTTAAGCTGATTGCGTTTGTTGATGCGCAGCTGTTCATCGCGCGAAAGCGGATTCGTTTTCGGTCTTCCCGGCCGACGCTCAGTTGCGAACAAATCTAATGTCGTACGGTCCGTTTGTTCTTTTGCCATGATTCAGAGTGACTTCGGGGGAAACAAGCTATCGGGCATAGCCGACGCAGACAGCGCGCCATAATACATCAGGCGGCGGGCTGCGCCAACGGCCGCGGACATTAAGCCGCGCGGTCGAGTATATTTTAGGCAGTTACGCGGCGATAGAGGTCAAATAACGGCGAATGGCGCGGATCACGGCCTCCGGTTTTTCAGCGTGCACCCAATGCCCGGCGCCGGCGATAACGTGCGCCCGAGCTTCGGGAAACTGCGCCAGCAGCGCGTCACGACAGGCATCGGTCACGTAAGGGGAGTTGCCGCCGGGGATAAACTGCGCCGGATGCGGCCATGCCGGGACGGTTTGCCAGCCGACGATGTTGTCGTACTGCTCCCACAGCACCGGTACGTTAAAACGCCACTGGCCATCCACAAAGGATTTCAGCAGAAACTGAACCACGCCCTCTTCATTAAGGTGTTGACGCATGACCGTCGCTGCCTGCTGACGCGTAGCGGCGCCCGCATCGGTAACGGCGTTGATGGCAGCAAAAATTTCATCATGGCGGCGGACGTGATAATCCACCGGGGCGATATCAATAGCTACCAGGCCTGCGATGCGCTCTGGTGCCAGCGCGCTCAGCGCCATCACCGCTTTGCCGCCCATAGAGTGACCAATAAAGGTGGCTTTCTCAATCTGCGATTCATTGAGAGTATCAAGCAGATCCTCAGCCATCGCGGCGTAGGTCATCTCCGGCGCGCGCGGGGAGAGACCGTGGTTTCGCATGTCGACCTGCACCGTATCGTGATCGACAACCAGATCGCGGGCGAGGATCCCAAGGTTGTCCAGGCTGCCAAAAAGGCCGTGGACCAGGACGATAGGGGGATTATTGTGCTGATTCTGTGCAGATTGCGCTCGGCTATTTAATTTCATGGCAAAGTTCTTTTTTTCGCTCCGTCGGGTTAGGGTATTATGTTGAACATTCTGCCATCCGGCTGCAAGACCCGGAAGATTTCTGAGTTTTGCCGTCATCCTGGTTTGACGCTATCCGCGGTTGGGATTTGTCCCTATAATCCCGACAACTTGTATTCAGAAAAAGATATCGCACTGGATTAAGATGAAAACAATTGAAGTTGATGATGAACTCTATAGCTATATTGCCAGCCACACCAAGCATATTGGCGAGAGTGCATCCGACATTTTACGGCGCATGTTGAAGTTTTCCGCCGTTTCCCAGCCCGCCGCACCGGTAGCGAAAGCCGCTCCGGCACCGGCGCTAACGCCTGTCGTTGACGTGAAGCCCGCTAATCCTCTGAAGGATAAAGTTCGCGCGATGCGTGAGCTGCTGTTATCTGATGAGTATGCTGAACAAAAGCGCGCGGTAAACCGATTCATGCTGGTTCTGACTACCCTCTACACCTTAGACAGCAAAGCGTTTGCCGAGGCCACCGAGTCTCTGCACGGGCGCACCCGCGTCTATTTCGCTGAAGATGAGCGCACGCTGCAGAAAAACGGTAATCAGACTAAGCCTAAGCAGGTCCCCGGTACGCCGTGGTGGGTTATCACAAATACCAATACCGGTCGCAAATGCAGCATGATCGAACACATCATGCAGTCCATGCAGTTCCCTGCGGAATTGATCGAAAAGGTTTGCGGTACGATCTAGTCATTTAACTTTTGCACCAGAAGGATCAGGCAATGGCAATCGATAAGCGCGCAGGTCAACCTGCGCAACAGAGTGATTTGATTAACGTCGCCCAACTGACTGCCCAGTACTATGTGCTGAAGCCGGAAGTAGGCAATGCGGAACATGCGGTGAAGTTTGGCACCTCCGGCCATCGCGGCAGCGCGGCGCGCCATAACTTCAACGAGCAGCATATTCTGGCGATTGCCCAGGCAATTGCTGAAGACCGCGCGAAGAACGGGATCACCGGCCCATGCTACGTCGGGAAGGACACCCACGCGCTCTCCGAACCTGCCTTTATTTCCGTACTGGAAGTGCTGGCGGCGAACGGGGTTGACGTTATCGTGCAGGAAAACAACGGTTTCACCCCGACGCCGGCGATTTCCAATGCGATTCTGGTGCACAACAAAAAGGGCGGCCCGCTGGCTGACGGTATTGTTATTACGCCGTCCCACAACCCACCGGAAGACGGCGGTATCAAATACAACCCGCCGAACGGCGGCCCGGCTGATACCAACGTCACCAAAGTGGTCGAAAACCGCGCCAACGAACTGCTGGCGGCGGGTCTGCAGGGCGTGAAGCGTATAACGCTTGATGCGGCGCTGGCCTCCGGTCACGTCAAAGAGCAGGATCTGGTGCAGCCGTTTGTTGAGGGATTAGCGGATATCGTCGACATGGCGGCGATCCAGAAAGCCGGACTGACGCTGGGCGTCGATCCGCTGGGCGGCTCCGGTATCGAATACTGGAAGCGTATCGCCGAGCATTACAACCTAAACCTGACTATCGTGAATGACCACGTGGATCAGACTTTCCGCTTTATGCACCTCGATAAAGACGGCGCAATCCGCATGGACTGCTCCTCCGAGTGCGCGATGGCGGGCCTGCTGGCGCTGCGCGACAAGTTTGACCTGGCTTTCGCCAACGACCCGGATTACGACCGCCACGGTATCGTCACGCCGGCCGGGTTAATGAACCCGAACCACTACCTGGCGGTGGCGATTAACTACCTGTTCCAGCATCGCCCGCAGTGGGGCAAAGATGTTGCGGTGGGTAAAACCCTGGTCTCCTCGGCGATGATTGACCGCGTAGTCAACGATCTGGGCCGCAAGCTGGTGGAAGTACCGGTTGGCTTTAAGTGGTTCGTTGATGGCCTGTTCGACGGTAGCTTCGGCTTCGGCGGCGAAGAGAGCGCGGGGGCGTCGTTCCTGCGCTTTGACGGGACGCCGTGGTCCACTGACAAAGACGGCATCATCATGTGCCTGCTGGCGGCGGAAATCACCGCGGTGACCGGGAAAAACCCGCAGCAGCACTACGACGAGCTGGCAGAGCGCTTCGGCGCGCCAAGCTACAATCGTCTGCAGGCTTCCGCGACTTCAGCCCAGAAAGCGGCGCTGTCTAAGCTCTCTCCGGAAATGGTGAGCGCCAGCACCCTGGCAGGCGATCCGATTACCGCGCGTCTGACTGCGGCTCCGGGCAACGGGGCGGCGATTGGCGGTCTGAAAGTGATGACCGACAACGGCTGGTTCGCCGCGCGTCCGTCAGGTACCGAAGATGCCTACAAAATCTACTGTGAAAGCTTCCTCGGCGCTGAACACCGTCAGCAGATTGAAAAAGAAGCGGTGGAGATTGTCAGCGAAGTGCTGAAAAACGCCTAATCTCCCACATGATAATCAGGCCCGTTTCAGGGCCTGATTTTTTTCGCAAGGCGGCGATGAAACTAAAACGTAAACACGTCTTCCGGTTCTGGGGCGGGATGGATCTCTTTTATCTCATCCAGTTTCTCGGCTGGAATCTTTACCATCAGCGCCTGCCTTTCTACGACGACATCCTCTCTTATCTCCAGCTTGTACCCACCCTTGGCCCCGCGGCCGCCTGGCTGTTCCCGCTGAATGTGCTGCTGATTGTCACTATTCCCGTGTCGATGGTTCTCCTCTGGCGGCAGAGCCGCTATGCCCTGCGGTTGGCCTGTGCGCAAACGCCCCTGCGGCTGGCCTTTATGCTGCCCTCACTTTCGCTGGTGCTATGGGGCGCGCAGGTCCTGGGAGTTAAAGGCGCGGCTTTCTTTATCGCTCTGCTGCTGGTCTCTGAGGCGGCAAAATTGATGACGTTATGGCGATGGCGAAAGATTTAACTTTTCGCGTTATCTTCACGGGGCAGGGGTATCCGGTAACACGGTGACCGAATCGGGCATAAACGGGTATCAGGTCGTTGACCGGGTTTGCCCGTTTTGCCGAATTAACTACCGGAGCAGGTGAACAATCACGGCTAATTCTGCGATTTTAGTCACAAATTTCTCGTGATTAAAATGAAATTTCCCATATATATATGATCTACTTCAAATTAAAAAAAGCTAAAAGCTTGTTTTGATTTTGTATGATTTATGTCACTTACTGATATGGATGATTTTGTTATATTTATGTCATTAAATCCTGGATGCTTTCTTGAGAACTTATATGTTACAAGTTAAACGTCACTCATTAATTGTGGAATATGTCGTAGAAAAGGGATGTGCCAGAGTTAATGAGCTGTCGCGATTATTTGGTGTATCTCCGGAAACTATTCGACGTGATTTAACTGCGCTGGCCAGGAATAAGAAAATAGTGCGCAGCTTTGGCGGCGCAATGATTTCCGAAAATACGGCATCGTTTTTAGCTGCCGATATGCCGGCAAATAACGGAAACTTTGTCGATAAAGCCGAAGCCTTTATTAAACGCACGAAAGAACAGCCAGAACGTAAGATGCGCATCGCCAAAGGTGCGCTGCAATTTATTCATGAGCATGAGTGCATCATTATGGATAATAGCAGCTCCTGCTGGTTTTTAGCCCGTCAGCTACCTGACATTGAATTGACCGTTATTACTAATTCTTTGAATATTATTCAAACCTTAGCCTGTCGCAAAAAAATAAGAATTGTCAGCGTTGGTGGTGAATATTCTGAGCGTCACGGTGACTTTCACGGTCCGGTTGCTGAGTTCATTATCAACAATTTTAAGGTCAATAAGCTGTTTTTTTCCTGTCAGGGCCTGGACTCCGGTCTGGAAATTAAAGACAGTAATGAAGTCAACGTCCGGCTAAAGCAAGAGATGCTGAAAGTTGCCGATCAAAAAATTCTGATGGTCGATAGCAGTAAATTTGAACGCTATTCGCTTTATAAAATATGCGATCTGGCGGATATTGATATCTTGATCACTAATGAGTTACCCGGCGATATCTATCGCCAGCATCAGGTACATATTGTAGAGACCAAATAAGGCTCTGAATAATAATCTAATTGCATCATCATTTAATCGCTCTGTACCAGTTGGAGGAATATTGCATTAGCAATACTGTCCCTCTTCATTATTTATCCGAAAAAGAGGTTTACGATGGAACAATTACCTGAAGATATGAAAGCGGTTGTCTGCCACGGTCCCCAGGATTATCGCTTTGAGAAAATTCGCCGCCCGATCGCCAAAGAAAAGGAAGTGGTCATTAAGGTTGACGGCTGTGGAATATGCGCCGGTGATTGCAAGGCCCAGGACGGTGCGCCGATGTTCTGGGGTGATAATCCGTGGGTAAAAACGCCGGTAGTGCCCGGCCATGAGTTTTACGGTCGGGTTGCTGAATTAGGCCCGGGTTCCGCTGAAAAATATAAATTAAAAATTGGCGATCGCATTCTCGCTGAACAGATTGTTCCCTGCCATGAGTGCCGTTTTTGTAAAACCGGAAAATACTGGATGTGTGAAACCCATGATATTTACGGCTTCCAGAAAGATGTCGCCGATGGCGGTATGGCTGAATATATGCGTTTCTCCGAACGCGCGATTATTCATAAAATTCCTGAATCATTAAGTGAAGAAGATGCGGCGCTGATCGAACCTATGGCCTGTGCAATCCATACGGTACGCCGCGGGGATATCGAACTGGATGATGTGGTCGTTATCGCCGGCGCCGGGCCGCTGGGGCTGTGCATGGTGCAGGTCGCTCATCTTAAGACGCCGAAGAAACTGGTGGTCATCGATACCATGGAAGATCGCCTGGCGCTGGCTAAAGCGTTTGGCGCCGACGTGGTCATCAACGCGGCGAAAGAGGACGCCGTCGCCATTGTTAAATCCATGACGGACGGATACGGCTGCGACGTTTATATCGAAGCGACCGGCGCGCCTGTTGGCGTGACTCAGGGACTGGAGATGATACGCAAACTGGGGCGCTTCGTTGAATTTAGCGTGTTTGGGAAAGAAACCACCGCCGACTGGTCGATCATCGGCGACCGCAAAGAGCTCGATATTCGCGGTGCGCATCTCGGCCCCTATAGCTATGAAATCGCCATCGATCTTTTTGAGCGTGGCCTCTTGACCGCCAAAGGCGTGGTAACGCATTTCTATTCTATCGATGAGTGGAAAGCCGCTTTTGAGATGGCCAAATCGCTGGATTCCATCAAGGTCGTTATCAAGCCATAAATTTATCATCAGTCACTCGCGTCATTTATATTTATTGTTCTGCACTTTCATAAATGGCTGCTAAATCAATACTGGATTTCTTCAATCATGGGGATTGCTGAGATAAATGTCGGTAGCCTCTGCTAATTACCAGTGGTGAATTTATTGCTCAGTAAATCAGGCAACATTAGTACCATGAAAACGCTGCTGAATAATTTATATTCCGCAGCGCACAACTCAATAAGGAGATATTGAATGCCTGTAAAATTTAATACCAAAGCATTACTCTCAGGACTTCTGGCTATGAGCATGGTCGCCTGCGTTAATGCTAAACCTTTGACTATCGGCATGTCCTTCCAGGAATTAAACAACGAATATTTCGTGACCATGAAAGAGTCACTTGAACAGTCGGCAAAAGATATTAACGCCACCGTCTATACTGCGGATGCGGCGCATGATGTCTCCAAGCAGATTAGCGATGTTGAGGATATGCTGCAAAAGAAAATTGATATTTTGCTGATTAACCCGGCAGATAGCGTTGGCGCGGAAACCGCCGTCCTGGCCGCCAAAAAAGCCGGCGTGGTGGTGGTGGCGATAGATGCTCAGGCTAACGGTCCGATTGATTCTTTTGTGGGTTCAAAAAACTATGATGCGGGCTTTATTGCCGGAGAGCATTTAGCCAAAGCGCTGGGAGATAAAGGCAACGTGGCGATTCTCGACGGAATTCCGGTGGTGCCTATTCTGGAGCGCGTGCGCGGCTTTGAAGATGCGATGAAAAAGCATCCCAATATTAAAGTGCTTACCAAACTGAATGGTAAACAAGAGCGCGATACCTCCATGAGCGTGACGGAAAATATGCTGCAATCCAACCCGACGCTCAACGGTATTTTCAGCGTCAATGATGTTGGCTCACTCGGTGCCCTGGCGGCTATTCAGTCATCTGGACGCGATGTCAAGCTGGTCAGCGTCGATGGATCTCCGGAAGCGGTGGCTGAAATTGCCAAAGGTAATACGCCGTTTATTGCTACCGCAGCACAGTTCCCGCGCGATCAGCTGCGTATTGGCTTAGGTATTGCCCTGGCAAAACACTGGGGGGCGAATATTCCTAAAGAGATTCCTGTTGATGTAAAGCTTATCGATAAAAACAACGCCAAAGATTTCCACTGGTAATCGCGTTATTACGCCACAGCGGCTCTCGCTTATTCAGGTGAGCCGTGCCGGATTCTTATTAAAGTATGGCTCGCTATTTTATCGAGCCATTATGGAGCGATGTTTATGCCCAGCCTACTGGAAGTCAAAAACGTCAGTAAAAGCTTCCCCGGAGTCAAGGCGCTGGATAATGTTAATATCACCCTTGCTCGTGGAGAAGTTCACGCTTTATTAGGTGAAAACGGCGCGGGTAAATCGACGCTGATGAAAATCCTGTGCGGGATCTATCAACCTGACGCCGGTAATATTTTTATTGACGGTAAGCAGCAGCATTTTCATAACTATCGCGATGCGATTGCCTGCGGCGTAGGGATTATCTTTCAGGAGTTTTCTCTTATTCCCTATCTGAACGCTTATGAGAATATTTTCCTTAATCGTGAAAAGGTAAATCGTTTTGGCCTGTTAGATCGTAAAGCGATGCGTCGGGAGGCGTTACGCATTTTTAAAGAGCTTGGCGTCACGCTCGATCCCGACGAGCAAATCTGCCATCTCAGCGTCGCCGAGCAGCAATTCGTGGAAATTGCCAAAGCGCTGTCGCTGGATGCGCGAATTCTCATTCTGGACGAACCCACCGCGACCCTGACTCCTGGCGAGGCGGAACATCTTTTCCGCGTGATGCGCGATTTAAAGGCCAAAGGCGTCGGCATGTTCTTTATCTCGCATCATCTGGAGGAGATATATGAAATCTGCGACAGCCTGAGTATTCTGCGCGACGGCAAATATATCGGATCGGCAAAGGTCGACAATATCGATATCGCAGAGATGATCCAGATGATGGTCGGCCGTGAGGTGGAGAACATCTATCCCGAGCGGCGGACGCTGGCGCATGATGAAATACTGCTGGAGGCGGAAATTCAGCTGACCGAAAGTAGTCAGGTTAATCGGCTGACGTTGCGCAAAGGGGAGATTTTAGGCCTTGCCGGGCTGGTGGGGTCGGGGCGTTCCGAAGCGATTCTGGCTCTGACCGGCGCGGATAAATGCTACAAAAAACGCGTCCGTCTGGCCGGAAAAGAGGTGACGATAAATTCAACCGATCGGGCTCTGCGTCTGGGTATCGGCCTGTTGCCGGAAAGCCGCAAAACGCAAGGACTGGTACTGCCTTTTTCGGTCAAAGACAATATCTGGCTTAACAAACACGCCTGCCAGTTCTCGCTTATCCGCGATAACGAAGAGCGCCTGACCGCCGAGCGTTTAATTAGCCACGTTGGTGTGAAAACGCCAGATGCCGGGACCGCGGTGGGGACGTTGAGCGGCGGTAACCAGCAGAAAGTCGTTATTTCTCGTTGGTTAAATCATGACGTCAATATTCTTATTTTTGACGAGCCGACTCGCGGTATTGATGTCGGAGCAAAATCAGAAATCTACCAGATTATGCGCGACCTCACCGCCCAGGGGATTGCGATAATTATGATTTCATCTGAGCTTCCAGAGGTCATAGGCGTCAGCGACCGGGTGATGGTTTTTCGCGACGGTAATATCGTTGCGGAGCTTGAGAACGACCAAATTAATTCCACCGTCATTATGCTGCATGCTGCCGGTAATATTATTTAGGGAGTATTAAATGAGTAATGAAAACGTATCATTAGCGCCAGCCGTGTCTCCTGATAAAAATAAAAAGATGCTGCATAGTTTATTAAAAATGCCTGCATTCCTGCCGTTCGTTGGTCTGGTACTCCTGTTTTCCTGTATGGCCATTTTTAATGACTACTTCTTAACGGTTGATAACTTATCTACCGTCGCCCGTCAGGTCTCGATCAATGCCATCATCGCCATCGGAATGACCTTTGCCATCCTGACCGGCGGGATCGACCTCTCCGTCGGCGCGGTCATGGCCCTGGCCGGTACGCTGATGGCGGGATTAATGAAGTACTATGGTTTAGATCCGTGGTTAGCCATTCTTATCGGCCTGGGTTCCGGCGTCGCCTTTGGCGCGCTGAACGGCTTTTTAACCGCCTACGGCAAAATGCCGCCGATTATCGTAACCCTCGGCGCGATGATTATTGCGAAGGGGCTGGCACTGATCTATACCGGCGGCTATCCCATCTCCGGCTTACCGGATTCATTCGCTTTTTGGGGCCGTGAATATCTGTTCGGTATTCAGGTACCTATTATTCTGATGGTGGTTTTATATTTCATCTTTTATATCGTGCTGAATCATATGCCGTTTGGCCGCTATGTTTATTCTCTTGGCGGCAATGAAGAAGCGGCGCGCCTGAGCGGACTGCGGGTTAAATATTATAAATTGCTGGTTTATGTGATCAGCGGTTTTACCGCCAGTTTTGCCGGTCTTATTTTTACCTCACGGGTGATGAGCGGTCAGCCTAATGCGGGCGTCGGTTTTGAACTGGATGCTATTGCCGCCGTGGTGCTCGGCGGGGCATCGATTGCCGGTGGGCGCGGAATGATTATTGGCACGCTGATCGGCGCCATGATGCTCGGCGTACTGAATAATGGATTAAACCTGTTAGGGATCTCACCTTACGTTCAGTACGTGGTGAAAGGGCTTATTATTTGGGGCGCCACCTTTATTAGCTCAGCCAGACGTTAACTTATATTAATTATGGGACGAAGGGATATGAATTTTATCGGAGTGGATATCGGTGGTACGGTCACCAAAGCCGGGATATATACTGAGTGCGGGCAGGAGATCCACGTGGCTTCGCAATATGCTCAGGTATTATCCGAACAGCCGGGTTTTACCGAGCGGAACATGCATGAGCTATGGGATACCGTTTGCAGCGTAATAAAAAAAGCGCTGTTTGAAAGCCAGGTGCCAGCGTTAAGTATTGGCGGGATCGGCTTCTCCTCGCACGGCAAAGGGCTGTACGCGATTGATAAAAAAGGCGAGCCGGTGCGCAACGGAATTATCTCATCCGATACCCGGGCGCTGGCGTTCGTCAAAAAATGGTACCGCGAAGGGGTCGATAAACTGGCCTATCCCAAAGGGCTGCAGCAGTTGTGGACCGGGCACCCGGTATCGCTGCTGGCGTGGTTAAAAGCACATGAGCCCGCCAACTACGACAGAATCGACGCCGTTTTAATGGTGCACGACTACATTCGCTTTCGTCTGACCGGCGAGGCGACGGCGGAAATTACCAATATTTCCGGCAGCAATTTTTATAACCAGCTTTCCTCCCGCTACGACCGCGACATGATGGCGCTTTTCGGCATTGAGGAAGTGGCGGATAAGACCGCGCCGGTGGTCAACTCGACGGACTGCGTGGGCCACATTACCCTGCAGGCCTCGCTGGACTGCGGATTATGTCCCGGAACGCCGGTATTCGGCGGCTTTTTCGACGTGGTGGCCTCCGCCGTCTCATCGGGCATTGACCGGGCGGATACCCTGAGCGCAGTGGCCGGTACATGGAGTATCGCCACCTCGGTGACGGACAGCATTATTGCCAGCGACTATCCCTACATTTGGGGAAAATACTGCATTCCGGGCAAATATTTTGTTCATGAGGGCAGCCCCACTTCGGCGAGCAATCTCTCCTGGTTTGTGAAACAGTTTTTCCCTGACGATGACCGCTGCTACGACCATTTCGAAAGCTGGATTGCGCAAGAGACCGACAGCAACCTGATTTTTTTACCTTATCTGTTCGGTTCCAATCTGGCGATGGATCTGCCGGGTGCGCTGGTAGGTCTGGCGGGACATCATACGAAAAAGGATATTATTGCGGCCATCTACCGCGGGATCGTTTTTTCTCACCTGATACATCAGGACCGCATTATTGAACTCAATCGGGGTATTGAAAAAATTCGCTTTACCGGCGGGCCGAGCCAGTCGAGAGGCTGGACCCAGATGTACGCCGACGCTGCCAATCTTCCTCTGGAAGTCGTGGACATCGAACAGGCGGGATGTCGAGCCGCCGCGCTGTGCGCAGCCGCCGGCAGCGGAGCCTACGCCAACTTCAGCGAAGCGATAGCGGCCACGCAGCCCGAGGTGGTCAGTTATCAACCGGACGGCAAGCGGCATCAGCAGCTGCGCGAAGGTTATGCCCGTTACGTAGAGGTCGCGCAAAGCCTCTCCAGGGCAACGGGGGCGGCGCAATGAAACCGAGACTTGGTATCTACGAAAAAGCGCTTCCCGCTGCGCTGGACTGGCCGAAACGCTTCGAAATGGCGGCTGGCCTGGAGTTTGATTTTATCGAAATCTCCGTTGATGAGAGTCCTGAACGCCAGGCCAGGCTGCGCTGGAACCGTGGACAGCGGCTGGCATTTGTGGCCGACAAAATTAACAGCGGTATCGATGTGCCGAGCATGTGCCTCTCCGCGCACCGCAGCCATCCCTTTGGTAGCGTCAATCGCGAGACCCGGCTCAAGGCGCGGGAACTGATGCTTGATGCGCTGGATTTTGCCAGCCACGTCGGTATTCGCAACATCCAGCTGGCAGGCTATGACGTCTATTACGAATCCTCTTCGGCGCAGACCCGGGAATACTTTATTGAGGGCATCAACTGGGCGGTAGCCGAAGCGGCGAAAGCGCAGGTGATGCTGTCGATGGAGATTATGGATACCGCCTTTATGAGCAATATCTCCCGCTGGCTGGATCTCGAAAGGAAGGTCTGTAGTCCGTGGTTTTGCGTCTATCCGGACGTCGGCAACTTAAGCGCATGGCAAAACGATGTTCCCGAAGAGTTGAGTAAGGGAATTCATAAAATCACCGCCATTCATTTGAAGGATACGCAGCCGGTGTCCCACGCTTCGCTGGGGCAGTTTCGCGATGTGCCATTCGGTACCGGCTGCGTCGATTTCACGGAGATATTTCGTACGCTCTCGGCGCTGAACTATCGCGGCGCCTGGCTGATTGAGATGTGGGCCAAAAACGACGGGCTGGATAGCGAGAGAATCGCCGACGCTAAAGCGTGGCTAACGGATAAATACCAGCAGACATTTCGTCCACCGCACTATGAAGGCATTGTGAATTCAGGAGTGAAGTATGTTGGATAACCTCAAGCAGGCGGTTCTTGATGCCAATCTGGCGCTGCCGAAATTTAATCTCGTGACCTTTACCTGGGGCAACGTCAGCGGCATCGATCGCGACGCCGGGCTGGTGGTGATCAAACCCTCCGGCGTGGAATACGCCGTGATGACCGCTGACGATATGGTGGTGGTGGAGCTGGCGACCGGCAGCGTGGTGGAGGGACGCTATAAGCCCTCGTCGGATACGCCGACCCATCTCGAGCTGTATAAGGCATTCAGCGGCGTGGGCGGAATTGTGCATACCCATTCGCGCCATGCGACGATTTGGGCGCAGTCGGGGAGGTCGCTGCTGGCGATGGGCACCACCCATGCCGACTATTTTTATGGGCCGATCCCGTGTACCCGTCCCCTTAGCGATGATGAAATCCGCAGTGATTATGAAACCAATACCGGTCACGTGATTATCGAAACGCTGGGCGCGCAGCATACCGATCCACTCAGCGTGCCCGCCGCGCTGGTTCACGGCCACGGCCCATTTGCATGGGGAAAAGATCCGGCGAACGCGGTGCATAATGCCGTGGTGCTGGAAGAGATTGCCTATATGAATATGTGGACCCGCCAGTTAAGCGCTGACGAACAGCCGGTCTCTGCGACCCTGCTGGATAAACACTATTTGCGTAAACACGGCGCGGGGGCCTACTACGGGCAGTAATTGTCTGCATTCCCCGGATGGCGGCGTAAACGCCTTATCCGGGCTACCGGTCCGCAGTCGACGGTGAACCCGTAGCCCGGTCAGCGCAGCGCCACCGCGATGAAACAGCGCAGGAACTGTAGCCCGGCTAAGCGAAGCGCGAGCCGGGGACAACGGCTAGGGCATAAACCGATAGCCGATCCCCGTTTCGGTCAGCAAGTGCTGCGGACGGGCCGGGTCGGCCTCCAGCTTTTGCCGCAGGTGCCCCATATAAATCCGCAGGTAGTGGCTGTGCTCCACCGCATTTGGCCCCCAGACCTGGTTGAGCAGCTGTCGCTGGGTCAGCACTTTGCCAGGGTTGTTGAGCAGGACCACCAGCAGGCGAAACTCAATCGGCGTCAGGTGGATCTCTTCATCGCCGCGCACGATGCGGCGGGCGGGGATATCAACGTCAATATCGGCAAAACGCACCCGCGGCTCGTCGGCCTGGGCGCCGGCATGGCGACGCATCGCCACCCTCAGTCGCGCCTGCAGCTCGCCAATGCCAAAGGGTTTACTGAGATAGTCATCGGCTCCTGCGTCAAGGGCGGCGATTTTGTCCTGCTCCTCGGTGCGCGCCGACAGCACGATAATCGGCATCTGGCTCCACTGGCGAACCTCGCGAATAAACGCGTTGCCGTCGCCATCGGGCAGACCCAGATCGAGAATAGCTAAATCCGGCTTGCGGGTCGCGGCTTCGATCAGCCCGCGCTGCAGCGTCTCTGCTTCAAATACGCGCATGCCGTCGGCTTCCAGCGCGGTGCGCAGAAAGCGGCGGATAGCGTTTTCGTCTTCGATAATCAGAACGTTAATCACATTTCCTCGGCTAACTCTTCCAGTTCAGGGGGCGCTTCTCGCGGCAGTGTAACACGGAAACAGGCGCCGCCTTGCGGGCGCGTCTCGGCGCTAATCGTTCCGCCGTGCACTTCAACGATGGCCTGACAAATCGCCAGTCCCAGGCCTACGCCGGGGATCGCCGACTCTTTATTGCCGCGGGCGAATTTATCAAAGATAGCCTGTTCCTGCCCTGGAGGAATACCCGGCCCGTTATCCCACACCTCAAGCAATAAATGGTGCGGGTCGACATGCGCCGCGATGCCGATTTGCGCCTGCGGCCCGGTGTACTTCACCGCGTTTTCCAGCAGATTAATCAGCACCCGTTCAAATAGCGGGCCATCGACGTGTACCAGCAGCAGCGGGTCCGGCAGATCGAGCTGAATATGCCGCCCACCGAGCCCCGGTTCCAGCATGCGCAGCGCGCTGCCGACCACCTCTTCGAGGGTTAACCACTCTTTATGCAAATTAAAGCCGCCGGACTGGATCCGCGCCATATCCAGCAGATTATTCACCAACCGGGTGGTGTTCAGTACGTGCTGGCGTATCTCATTGGCCTGCGGCGCGTGCTTCGACCCTTCGCTGGCAAGATCGAGGGTCAGGATCTCCGCCTGGCCGAACAGCACCGTCAGCGGGGTGCGTAAATCATGGGACAGCGCCGCCAGCAGCGAGTTGCGCAGGCTTTCCCGCTCGCTGTTCAGCCGCGCCTGCTCTTCGCTGGCGGTGAGCGTCAGTCTCTCCAGCGCGCTGGCGACCAGCAGGGTAAAGGTTTCCAGCAGGCGCTGTTGTTCGGGGATCATCAGCTGGCGCAGGTTAGCCGGCTCCACCACCACCAGCCCCCAGGTGCGGGCGGCGCTTTTCAGCGGCAGGATTTGGTAGGGGACGCCGGGTAACGTATCGGTACCCGCCCCGGCGGGCAGCCCCTTATCGAAGCTCCAGCGGGCGATCGCGTCGTCCCAGGTGATGGCCGCGGTGGGTTGAGTCAATGGAGAGAGCCGGTTCATCTCATCGGGCAGCAGTAGCTGACTGCGCGCCTGAAACGTCGAGGCGATAAACCGTTCGCTGGTGGCGGCGATATCTTCACGGCTGCGGCCCACCGCCAGCGCTTTGGACATTTCGTACAGATGCCGGGTGCGCCGCTCGCGATAGCGCGCCACCCGCGCCTGGTAGCGAACGCCGGCGGTGAGGTTGCCGATAAGCAGCCCGACGGTCAGCATCACGCCAAAGGTGAGTAAATACTGTACATCTGAAACCGCCAGCGTACCGCGCGGCGCAACGAAAAACAGATCGAAGCTGACCACGTTAATCACCGTCGCCAGTACCGACGGCCAACGGCCATACACGAGAGCGATAATCACCACGCCAAGCAGATACAGCATCACCAGGTTGGCGGCCTCAAAGGCCATCAGCCACTGCATGGCGACAACGGTAATCACCGCGCACAGCGCGATGGCGACGACGCAGCCCTGGAGCTGTAGACGCCATTTATCCATCGCCGTCCGGCTATCGCTGGCGCGAGCCGGCAGGGAGGCGGCTTTTTCATCCAGCGCGATCACCACCAGATCGAGATCCGGGGCGTGACGGGCCAGCCGATCGGCGAAGCCGCCGCGATCCCACCAGCGCCTTTTCTGCTGGCGGCCAATCACTATCTTGCCGAGATTATGTTCGCGGGCGTAGTGCAGAACGGCCTTCTCTTCGGAGGGATCGGAGAGGGTGGCGGTTTCCGCTCCCAGCTCCTGCGCCAGCCTGAGCGCGGCGAGAATCGCCCGCCGCTTCGCCTCCGACAGGCGGTGCAGCGACGGGGTTTCAACATACACCGCATGCCAGACGCTGCCCAATCTGGCGGCCAGCCGGGCGGCGGCGCGCACCAGCTTTTCGCTGCCGGTGTTATGGCCGATGCAGAGCAAAATGGCGTCGCGGGTGTGCCAGACTTTTTCCTGGCCCTGGCGATCGCGCCAGGCGCGCATCTGCTCATCGACTCGATCGGCAGTACGGCGTAGCGCCAGCTCGCGCAGGGCGATGAGATTGCCCTTGCGAAAGAAGTTTTCAATGGCCCGCTCAGCCTGACCGCCGATATAGACTTTACCTTCATTGAGCCGCTGACGCAGATCGTCCGGAGGCAGGTCAACCAGCACCACATCGTCGGCGGCGTCGAAAAACGGATCGGGGACGGTTTCGCGAACCTGCACGCCGGTGATGCCGCTGACGACATCGTTCAGGCTCTCGAGGTGCTGAACGTTAACGGTGGTAAACACGTCGATGCCGGCTTCCAGCAGCTCTTCGACGTCCTGCCAGCGTTTAGGATGACGCGATCCGGGCGCGTTGCTGTGCGCCAGCTCATCGACCAGGATCAGCGCCGGGCGGCGGGCCAGGGCGCCGTCAAGGTCAAACTCCTTCACGTAGCGCCCGCGGTGGGAAAGGCGGCGCTGGTGCAGGGTACTCAGCCCCTCAAGCATCGCCGCCGTCTCTTTACGCCCGTGGGTTTCCGCCACGCCAATCAGGATATCCAGCCCCTGGGCGCGCAGCCGCTGCGCTTCCGCCAGCATCGCCCAGGTTTTACCGACCCCAGCGCAGGCGCCGAAAAATATCTTTAGCTTACCGCGATGCGGGGCGGCGGCGTGTTGCAGCAGGCGATCAGGGTCCGGACGCAGCGGCTCATCACTCATCTTACTTATCCTTCAGGGCATCCAGCGACATATTCAGCTGCAGTATATTTACCACAGGTTGGCCGAGAAAACTGAGCAACGGTTTTTGCGTTGCCTCGTTCACCAGTTGCGTGACCTGCTCCACGCTGAGCTGTCGCGCTTGGGCGACGCGCGGCGCCTGCCACAGGGCGGCGGCAGGCGTCAGGCTGTAATCCAGCCCGCTAGCCGAGGCGGTGACCAGCTCCACCGGAACCGTGGCGCTGGCGTCCGGATTGGCGGCGCGCAGGGCCTGCACCCGTTCGCTGATGGCGTTGTCCAGCGCCGGATTGCTGGCGGCGAGGTTGCTGCCGCCGGAGGCCAGCGGGTTATCCGGCATCTCCGCCGTAGCGGAAGGGCGGCCCTGGAAATAGCCCGGCGCCGTAAAGTTCTGCCCGATGAGACGGGAACCGCGCACTTCGCCGTCAATCCGCACCAGCGAGCCGTTGGCCTGCTGCGGGAACCACCACTGTCCCAGCGCGGTGGTCAACAGCGGGTAGACGCCGCCGGTGAGCAGCGTTAACAGAATAAACAGTACAAGGGCAGGACGAATGAATGACATGGTTTTTTCCTCACAGCAGCCCGGTCAGGGTCAATAACAGGTCGATAGCTTTGATACCGATAAAGGGCACCAGCAGTCCGCCCAGGCCGTAGACCCACAGGTTGCGGCGCAGCATCGCCGAGGCCGTCAGCGGCTTATAGCTCACGCCCTTCAGCGCCAGCGGGATCAGGAAGATGATAATCAGCGCATTAAAAATCACCGCGCTCAGGATCGCCGAAGAGGGCGAGTGCAGATGCATCACGTTGAGCATCGCCAGCGGCGGATAGACGGCGGCAAAGGCGGCCGGAATGATGGCAAAGTACTTCGCCACGTCGTTGGCGATACTGAAGGTGGTCAGGGATCCGCGGGTCATCAGCATCTGTTTACCGATATGTACGACCTCGATCAGTTTGGTGGGGTTAGAGTCGAGATCCACCATATTGCCCGCCTCTTTCGCCGCCTGGGTACCGGAGTTCATCGCGACCGCCACGTCGGCCTGCGCCAGCGCCGGGGCGTCGTTGGTACCGTCGCCGGTCATCGCCACCAGCCGACCTTCCGCTTGATACTGGCGGATCAACGCCAGCTTGGCCTCCGGCGTCGCTTCGGCGAGAAAGTCGTCCACTCCGGCTTCCGCGGCGATAGCGGCGGCGGTCAGTCGGTTATCGCCGGTGATCATCACCGTTTTAATCCCCATTTTACGCAGTTGGGCAAAACGCTCTTTGATGCCGCCTTTCACGATATCTTTCAGCGAGACAATCCCCAGCACCCGCTCGCCTTCGGCGACCACCAGCGGCGTCGCGCCAAGACGCGCCACTTCTTCAACCTGCTTATCGACATCGGCCGGAAAGTGGCCGCCGTTGGCCTCAACGTGGCGGCGGATGGCATCTACGGAACCTTTGCGGATCATCCGCTGGTCGATGTTGATGCCGCTCATCCGGGTCTGGGCGGTAAACGGCACAAAGGTGGCATGCAGCGACTGGAGATCGCGCTCGCGCAGGTTAAAGCGCTGTTTGGCCAGGACGACGATGCTGCGGCCTTCCGGCGTTTCATCGGCCAGCGACGACAGCTGGGCGGCATCGGCAAGGGTTTTCTCTTCCACGCCCTGCGCAGGCAGGAATGCCGAAGCCTGGCGGTTGCCGAGGGTAATGGTGCCGGTTTTGTCCAGCAGCAGGACGTCGACGTCGCCCGCCGCCTCAACCGCGCGGCCGCTGGTGGCGATGACGTTCGCGCCGAGCATGCGGCTCATCCCGGCAACGCCGATGGCCGACAGCAGGCCCCCAATAGTGGTGGGGATCAGGCATACCAGCAGCGCCACCAGTACCGTTACGCTGACCGCATTACCGCTCCAGGCGGAGAAGGGCCAGATAGTGGCGGTGGCCAGCAGGAATACCAGCGTCAGGGCAATAAGCAGGATGGTTAGCGCAATTTCGTTCGGCGTCTTGCGGCGCTGAGCGCCTTCAACCATGGCGATCATCCGGTCAAGGAAGGTTTCGCCCGGGTTGACGCTACAGCGGATCACCAGCCAGTCGGAGAGAATACGCGTCCCGCCGGTCACCGAGGCGAAGTCGCCGCCGGATTCGCGGATAACCGGCGCGGACTCACCGGTAATGGCGCTCTCATCTACCGACGCGCCGCCTTCGATAACCTCGCCATCGCAGGGGATAATATCTCCCGCTTCCACCAGCACCACGTCACCTTTACGCAGCTCTTCGGCGGGGACGTGGTCAATTTGCGCATCGTGCTGCGGCGCGCGCAGCTTACGGGCAAAGGCGGTCTTTTTGACACCTTTGAGGCTGTTGGCCTGCGCTTTACTGCGGCCTTCCGCCATCGCTTCGGCAAAGTTGGCGAACAGGACGGTGAACCACAGCCAGAGACTAATGGCGGCGGTAAATCCGGCGCTGCCGACGATTTGCCCGCTCGCCATGGCAATGGCCAGCAGGGTGGTGAGCAGGCTGCCGATCCAGACGATAAACATCACCGGGTTACGCCACTGTACGGCAGGGCTCAGTTTTTTCACGGCGTCGAGCAGGGCCTGACGCACCAGCGTCGGCTCCAGCAGGGCTAATGATTTGCGACTCATAACAGGTTGCTCCGCAATCGCTTAAAGTAAGGAAAAATGTTCTGCCAGCGGGCCGAGCGCCAGCGCGGGAATAAAGGTCAGGGCGCCGACCAACAGTACGGTGCCGATCAGCAGGCCGATAAACAGCGCGTCATGGGTGGCGAGCGTGCCGCTGCCGGCGGGCTGAATTTTCTTCGTCACCAGCGAACCGGCAATCGCCATCACCGGGATAATCACCGCGAAGCGGCCGACCAGCATGCAGAATGCCAGTAGCAGGTTCCAGAACGGTGTTGCCGCGCTGAGGCCGCCAAAGGCGCTGCCGTTGTTGTTCGCCGCTGAGGTGACGGCATACAGTACTTCGCTGAAGCCATGCGGCCCGGGGTTAAACATGCCCGCGCGACCGGCCTCGGTCAGCATCGCCAGCGCCGTGCCGAGGAGCACCAGCGTCGGGGTAACGAGGATCGCCAGCGCGATCATTTTCATTTCGCGGACGTCGATTTTTTTCCCGAGGTATTCCGGGGTGCGGCCAATCATCAGCCCGGCGATAAACACGGCCAGCATCACGAACAGCAGCATGCCGTACAGACCCGAGCCGACGCCGCCGAAGACCACTTCGCCTATCTGCATCAGCCACATAGGGACCATCCCGCCCAGCGCGGTAAAGGAGTCGTGCATGGCGTTGACCGCCCCGCAGGACGCGGCGGTGGTGACCACGGCAAACAGGCTGCTGGCGAGAATACCGAACCGGCTCTCTTTGCCTTCCATGTTGCTACTGCTGTCGGCGCCAAGGCTCAGCAAGTGAAGGTTGCCGCGGGTTTCTGCCCACATCACTACCGCCACGCAGACGATGAAGATGAGCGTCATCGCCCACAGAATCGCCCGACCCTGACGGCGATCGCCCACCGCCTCACCGAAAGCGAAGCACAGCGCCGCCGGAATGAGAAAGATCGCCAGCATCTGCACCAGGTTGGTCAGCGCGGTGGGGTTTTCAAAGGGATGCGCCGAGTTGGCGTTAAAGAAGCCGCCGCCGTTGGTACCCAGCATTTTTATCGCTTCCTGCGAAGCCACCGGCCCCAACGGCAGCATCTGGCGTACCCCTTCAAGCGAGGTAAATTCCTGATTCGGCGATAAACTTTGCGGCACGCCCTGCTGGATAAAGAACAGCGCAATCAGCAGCGAAATCGGCAGCAGCACCCAGAGAGTAATGCGGGTCAGATCGACCCAGGCGTTGCCCAGAGCGGTGACTTTCTGCCGGGCGTATGCGCGGGTGAGGGCAAAGATCACCGCGATGCCGGTAGCGGCGGAGAGGAAGTTTTGCACCGCCAGCCCGGCCATCTGGCTAAGGCTACTCATGGTGGCTTCACCGGCATAGGCCTGCCAGTTGGTGTTGCTGACAAAGCTCACCGCCGTATTCAGCGCCAGATCCCATGACAGACCGGGCAGATGCTGCGGGTTGAGCGGCAGAGAGCCCTGAAACATCAGCAGAGCGAACAGCGCCGCCAGACCCAGCGCGTTAAACAGCAGAATCGCCACTAAATACTGGAGCCAGTTCATCTCCTGCGAACGAATCCCCGCTGCCTGCCATAAACCGCGTTCAATCCGGGCCAGACCCGGTAGCGGCATATCATTGATCATCGTCGCCAGCGCCGTACCCAGCGGACGAGCGAGGATCATTAGCAGCAGAATAAAAGTCGCGATGAGTAAAAAACCTTGAGCGGCCATCAGAATGCCTCCGCATGTATCAGGGCATAAACCAGATAAACCAGCAACAGGAACACCAGCGCTACGCCAGCGATTACGCCTGTAGTCACAATCCACCTCCGGATGTCTTTTTTGATTTACGAGGAGAATAGGAAGTCGGGCGCAAAGATTTCGCAAAAATCAGCCACGGGGGTGTAAAAAAAATATAAAAATGGCCAAAACCACAATTTAACTAATGATTAGTATTAATTTAACCTTTATGTAACTTAATTACCGGATGAATGTAAATAAATCCTGAATAGGCGTTTTTTAGTGGTCGGATGAGTAGTAAAATTACAGCCAAAGCGGTACTATTTTAAGCAGAGAAACAGATTAACTTTACCGGCTTTACTTGCCGGCCTGACAAAGGGGAGAGAAATTATGGCGTTGTACAAAACTTATCCTGCTCATATCATCTTTGCGCGTCGCGCTTTCGCCGTGGCGGCTGGTGTACTGGCGCTGCCGGTGATGCTGTTCTGGAAAGATCGCGCCCGTTTTTACAGCTGGCTGCACCGCGTGTGGGCAAAGACCAGCGAACAGCCGGTATGGATGGCGCAGGCCGAAAAAGCCTCCGCAGATTTTTATTAATAACGGCTTATGGCTCAGCGCGTGCGCGCCGTGGAAACAGGCTAATGTATTGAGATTGCGGTTTATTTACCCTGTCTCCTCCGCCAGACTCGCGACACAGCGTGCCAACAGATTGCTTTATCATCATGCCGCCGGTTTATCCGGCGGTTTTTTTTTGCCATGAGTGGCTTACACTTATTCACTCCCCGAAGGTTAACCTGCGGGAGGATTAAATATACGTCGAACTTATCAATTTTCATCATGAAAGGAATGTTATGGCCACCCATCTGGTCTGGTTTCGCGCGGATTTGCGCATCCACGATAACCTGGCGCTCGCCGCCGCCTGCCGCGATCCGCATGCCAGGGTGCTGGGATTATTCATCGCCACGCCAGGGCAATGGCGTCAGCACGGTATGGCGCCGCGCCAGGCGGCGTTTATGGTCAGCCATCTGCACAGCCTGCAAGCGGCGCTGGCCGAAAAGGGGATCCCGCTGCAGATTGAACATGCTGAAGATTTCACCGCCAGCGTAGAGCTACTCGTCAGCATTTGCCGGCAGCAGCAGGTGACGCATCTGTTTTACAACTACCAGTATGAAATCAATGAGCGCCAGCGCGATGCGGCGGTGGAGAGAACCTTAGCAGAGGTGACCTGTCAGGGGTTTGATGACAGCGTGCTGCTGCCGCCCGGCAGCGTGCTGACCGGCAGCCGCGAAATGTATAAGGTATTTACGCCGTTTAAAAATGCTTTTGTTCGGCGTTTACAGGAGGCGCTGCCGGAGTGCGTCGCCGCGCCGAAAGTCCGTGCGGGTGGGCCCATCACAGCCTCGTCTGCAGTAAAAATAGATTTTCCACAGACGTCATTCGATAGCGAACTGTTCGCCGCGGATGAAAAAAGCGCTATCGCCCGGCTTCGCGGCTTCTGCCAGCAAAAGGCCGCCGAATATGAACAGCAGCGCGATTTTCCGGCCATCGAAGGGACCAGCCGGCTGTCGCCGTGCCTGGCGGTGGGCGCGCTCTCGCCGCGCCAGTGTCTGCACCGCTTGCTGGTGGAGCTGCCGCGGGCGCTGGATGGCGAAGCCGGAGCGGTATGGCTCAACGAGCTTATCTGGCGCGAGTTTTATCGCCACCTGATGGTTTACTACCCGGACTTGTGTAAAGGTCGGCCTTTTATTGGCTGGACCGATAAGGTTGCCTGGCTGGACGATAAAGCCGCGCTTCAGGCCTGGCAGCGTGGGCAAACCGGCTTCCCGATTGTCGACGCCGCGATGCGTCAGCTTAATGCGACCGGCTGGATGCATAACCGCCTGCGGATGATTGTCGCCAGTTTTCTGGCGAAAGATCTGCGCATCGACTGGCGGCTGGGGGAGCGCTATTTTATCGAACAGCTTATAGATGGCGATTTGGCGGCGAATAACGGCGGCTGGCAGTGGGCGGCTTCGACCGGCACCGATGCCGCGCCCTATTTTCGTATTTTTAACCCTACGACCCAGGGAGAGCGCTTCGACAAAGCGGGGCAGTTTATTCGTCAATGGCTACCGGAGCTGGCCGGGGTGCCTGAGAAAGCGCTGCATCAACCGTGGCTGTGGGCGGAGAAACAGGGCGTAACGCTGGATTATCCGCGCCCGATTGTCGATCACAAACAGGCGCGGCTGGAGACGCTGGCGGCCTGGGAAGCCGCCAGAGAAGTTAAGACTCCATCGCCAGGCGGCGAGCCCTGATCTTAACGGAGTGATACAGCCAGATAGCCAGCACCAGGCCGACGCAGGCCAGCGAGCCCCAGGTTATCTGGCTGAACACCTCAATGTAGGCATTAATTGAATAGTTGATGGCTCCGGCGGCGTCGAACGATCCCTGCGAGGTTTGATCGGCAATAACCCCAGCCAGATAGTTGGCGATAGCGCCGGAGAGCAGCATATATATGCCGGTCAGCACGCCGGTCACGCCGGGGATCTCGATACGGGTAATCTGCGACATCGCCACCGGGTCGATAAACAGTTCGGCAAACCCCATCACCGCCAGGCCCAGCACCATCAGCGGCATTGAGGAGTGCCCATAGGCGGCTGACCAACGTGCGCTAAGGGTCAGGATGCAGAACCCGGCGCTCATCAGGCCAAGGCCCAGCGCGAACTTACCCCAGATGCGCACGGTACGGTTGCCGTTGATGTTTTCTTTCACCAGCCACGCCAGAACCACCCCGCAGAGCATCACCGCAAAGGCATTGACCGACTGGAACATCGCGGTCGGAATCTCATAGCCCATAAAATGACGGTTAACAAAACGGTCGATGTACAGGCTGATGGAGCTGCCGCCCTGCTGCGCAAAGGCCCAGAACAGCAGGCTGAAGCAGGTGAGCACCATAATCAGGCGCAGCTCTTTACGCTGCCTGGCGGTCTCTGCCCGCAGGTAGATCCGCGCCAGTACCGCCAGACCAATCACCGTCGCGACAATCAGCGCGTACACCGACCACTCCTGCCAGAACAGCACGGTGATCAGCAGCGGCGCGGCGATCAGCAGAACCAGCAGCCAGCCCCAATTCGGTAAGACAAAACTCCGCGCCCGCAGCGCTTCGCGATTCACGCCCCGGGTGTGGCGGAAATGGTGATTGCCGCTGAGGAAAATCACCAGCCCGGCAATCATGCCAACGGCCGCCAGCGCGAAGCCCATCGCCCAGCTGTACTCTTGCTGTACGTAGCCGCAGGCGATTGGCGCGACGATAGATCCGACGTTGCCCGCCGCGTACATCAGCGAAAAACCGCCATCGCGACGCGGGTCTGTGGGTTCATACAGTTCACCGAGCAGACAGCTGACGTTGGATTTAAACAGCCCGTAGCCGCAGACAATAATCGCCAGCGACAGATAGAGAAAGGTGGGGGCGATTTCGCTGGCGCCGAGCACCAGATGGCCGATGGCCATCAGCAGCGCGCCGAGCATCACCGCCATACGGTTGCCCAGCAGCTTATCGGCCAGGAAGCCGCCGAGAATAGGCGTGACGTAGACTAAAGAACAGTAGGCGCTGAACAGCGCATAGGCATGATTATCGTCATACTTGAGCTGATTGGTGAGATAAAGAATGAGCAGCGCGCGCATGCCGTAAAAACTGAAGTATTCCCAGATTTGCAGCGCGACGACGTAATAAATCGCCCGCGGCTGTGAAGATTGTGTGTTCATGAAACGCTTTGTCCTGCCATAAAAATGAAAGTCGATCTTTCTGCATGAATAGCCACTCCCTAGTGATATTCATGGCCTTATAGGCTTTCTGGTTATTTAATATGCTGTAATAGTGCATAAATATACACGAATGCGCGAGGGAGTGAGTAGACAAATTGCGGGATTTTGTGAATGGGCAAAATTGACGGCGACGCGGCAGGACTATCGACGGATTGGGCGGATACCGTTATGTTATTCCTCTGCATAAAACGATGACCTGGTGGAACGGCAATGAAAAATAGTGAACTGGAACAACTGATTAATGAAAAACTCAATAGCGCGGCCATCAGTGATTACGCACCCAATGGGCTCCAGGTGGAAGGTCGCGAGACGGTTCGGAAAATCGTCACCGGCGTAACCGCCAGCCAGGCGCTGCTTGATGAGGCCGTCCGTCTTGAGGCGGATGCGGTCATCGTCCACCACGGCTACTTCTGGAAAGGCGAGTCGCCGATTATTCGCGGCATGAAGCGTAATCGCCTCAAAACGCTGCTGGCTAACGACATCAACCTTTACGGCTGGCATCTGCCGCTTGATGCCCATCCGGAGCTGGGCAATAACGCCCAGCTGGCGTCGCTGCTCGGCATTAATGTGATGGGCGAAATTGAACCGCTGGTGCCGTGGGGCGAACTGTCGATGGCGGTCTCGGGCCTGGAACTGGCGTCGTGGATTGAAGCGCGGCTGGGGCGCAAACCGCTGTGGTGCGGCGACACCGGGCCGGACAAAGTGGCCCGCGTGGCGTGGTGTACCGGCGGCGGCCAGAGCTTTATCGACAGCGCAGCCCGCTTTGGCGTTGATGCATTTATTACCGGCGAAGTTTCAGAGCAAACCATCCAT
This sequence comes from Klebsiella sp. CN_Kp066, assembly GCF_040065135.1. Classification (NCBI taxonomy): domain Bacteria; kingdom Pseudomonadati; phylum Pseudomonadota; class Gammaproteobacteria; order Enterobacterales; family Enterobacteriaceae; genus Klebsiella; species Klebsiella sp. CN_Kp066. The sequence continues at coordinate 44,797 of NZ_JBEAIU010000033.1, forward strand.
TCGGCGCGCGAGCAGGGGCTGCATTTTTACGCCGCCGGACATCATGCCACCGAGCGTGGCGGAATTCGCGCGTTAAGCGAATGGCTGACGGAAAATACCGAGCTGGATGTCACCTTTATTGATATCCCGAACCCGGCCTGATGAACGGAGGTAAAAGTGCAGCGAGCGCGTTGTTATTTATTAGGTGAAACGGCAGTCGTACTGGAGCTTGAACCTCCGGTGACGCTGGAGAGTCAGAAGCGGATCTGGCGATTAGCCCAACGGCTGGTTGGTCATACCGAGGTGGTGGAAGCCGTTCCGGGTATGAACAACATTACCGTGATACTGCGAAATCCCCAGCAGACGGCGTGGGACGCGATCGAGCGCCTGCAAATCTGGTGGGAGGAGTGCGATACGCTCGAACCGGAATCGCGGGAGATTCTGGTGCCGGTCGTTTACGGCGGAGAAGGCGGTCCGGATTTGGGGGAAGTGGCTCGCCACAGCGGACTGAGCGAAAAGCAGGTGGTGGAGCTGCATTCATCGGTGGAGTACGTGGTGTGGTTCCTCGGCTTCCAGCCGGGGTTCCCCTACTTCGGCGGCCTGCCGGAGCGCCTGGCGATGCCGCGGCGGGCGGAACCGCGCCTGCTGGTGCCGGCGGGTTCGGTAGGGATCGGCGGAGCGCAGACCGGGATTTATCCGCTGGCGACGCCGGGAGGTTGGCAGCTGCTGGGCCGAACGCCGCTGGCGCTATTTGATCCGAAGCGCAAGGAGCCGGTGCTGCTGCGCTCCGGCGACAGAGTGCGTTTCGTCCCGCAAAAGGAGGGCGTATGTTAAAAATCATCCGTGCCGGGATGTATACCTCGGTGCAGGACGGCGGGCGTGAAGGTCTGCGTCAGCTGGGCATCAGCCGCTGCGGTGCGATGGATAAACCGGCGCTGGTTACCGCGAATCTGCTGGTGGGCAACGGGGCCAATGCCGCGGCGCTGGAGATCACGCTGGGCCAGGTGGATATTCAATTTGAACGCAGCGGCTGGTTCGCGCTCACCGGCGCCGCCTGCGAGGCGAAGCTTGACGGCGAGCCGGTGTGGGTGGGCTGGCGGACGGCGGTCAAGGCCGGGCAGCGTCTGGTGCTCAAGAATCCACAGCACGGCGTGCGCAGCTATCTGGCAGTGGCGGGCGGCATCGCGGTGCCGAAGGTGCTGGGCTCGCGCAGTACCGATCTGAAAGTGGGTATTGGCGGTCTGGAAGGTCGACGTTTGCAGGATGGAGACCGACTGAAGCTGGGGAAATCGGATAAGCAGTTCCGCGGGCCGCGCGGGGTGAAGCAACTGCCCATCGGCAACCGCATCCGCGCGCTGCCCGGCCCCGAGTATCAGGAGTTTGACAGCGTGTCGCAGGACACTTTCTGGCGTTCGCCGTGGCAGCTTAGCCCGCAGAGCAACCGCATGGGCTATCGTCTGCAGGGGCAACCGCTGAAGCGGACGACCGATCGCGAGATGCTTTCGCACGGTCTGCTGCCTGGCGTGGTGCAGGTTCCGCATAACGGTCAACCTATCGTACTGATGAACGATGCCCAGACCACCGGCGGTTACCCGCGCATCGCGACGATTATCGAGGCCGATATGTATCAGCTGGCGCAAATCCCGCTGGGGCAGCCGATCCACTTTGTTCCCTGCTCTCTGGAGGAGGCGCTGAAGGCGCGCGCCGACCGGCAACGTTATTTTGAACAACTGGCATGGAGACTGAACGATGAAGATTGATTTAAACGCCGACCTTGGCGAAGGCTGCGCCAACGATAGCGCGCTACTGCAGCTGGTCTCTTCCGCCAATATCGCCTGCGGTTTCCATGCGGGCGATGCGGTGATGATGCTGCAGTGCGTGCGCGAAGCGCTGAAATATGGCGTCGCGGTGGGCGCGCACCCCAGCTTCCCCGACCGGGAAAATTTTGGCCGCACGGCGATGCAGCTGCCGCCGGAGACGGTTTATGCGCAAACGCTGTATCAGGTGGGCGCGCTGGCGGCGCTGGTGCGCGCGCAGGGCGGCGAACTACAGCACGTCAAACCGCACGGCATGCTCTATAACCAGGCGGCAAAAGATCCGCAGCTTGCTGACGCTATCGCCAAAGCGGTATATGACGTTGACGCCGGTCTGGTGCTGGTGGGCCTGGCGGGCAGCGAGCTGATTCGCGCCGGGCAGCGTTATCAGCTGACCACCCGCCAGGAGGTCTTCGCCGACCGCGGCTATCTGGCGGACGGTAGCCTGGTGCCGCGCACTCAGCCAGGGGCATTGATCGAGAGTGAAGAGCAGTCGCTGGCGCAAACGCTGGAAATGGTGCAGCACAGCCGGGTACGCAGCATCACCGGCGAATGGGCGCACGTGGTGGCGGAAACCGTTTGTCTGCACGGCGACGGCGAGCATGCGCTGGATTTTGCGCGTCGCCTGCGCGCGGCGTTCGCCGGACGTAACATTCAGGTGAGCGCGGAAGCAGAAGAATAAAAATAATATTATTAATCAATAAATTAATAATAAACAACACTTCACAACAACATACAGGATGTAATTATGGGAGAGTCATTATCTCTCTGGCCGCTGATCGGCATTGCCGCGATCGTGGTCGGATTTGTTCTGCGTTTTAACCCGGTGCTGGTGGTTATTGTTTCCGGGATCATCACGGGTCTGACGGCGCATATGCCGATCGCGACCATTCTGGAGAAGCTGGGTGAAGGATTTCTCAATACCCGCAATCTGCCGTTTATTCTTCTGTTGCCGCTGGCGGTGATTGGCCTGCTGGAGCGGCACGGTCTGAAAGAGCGCGCGCAGACGTGGATCGCGAAAATCCGCAGCGCCACCGCCGGTCGTCTGCTAATCGTCTATCTTTTCGTGCGTGAAGTGACCGCGGCGATGGGCCTTACCAGCCTGGGCGGTCATCCGCAGATGGTGCGCCCGCTTCTGGCGCCGATGGCGGAAGGGGCGGCGGAAAAAAACTTTGGCGCCTTGCCGGGAAATGTCCGCTATCGCCTGCGCGCGATGTCAGCGGCCACCGACAACGTGGGCCTGTTCTTCGGCGAAGATATTTTCGTTGCCTTCGGGGCGATTATCTTTATGCATAACTTTATGCTGGAGTCGGGGGGCATTCAGACTGAGCCGCTGCATATTGCCCTGTGGGGGATCCCAACGGCGGTATGCGCCTTCCTGATCCACTCTGCCCGCCTGTGGCGCCTCGACCGTCATCTCCAGCGCGAGCTGGACAAGGTTAACGCCGGGCAGGCGAAAGGCGGTGCCGTATGAATTTTCAGCAAACCTGGTTGTACTGGCTGGCGGGCGTCGTTCTGCTGGTGGTAGCGGTGATGTCATGGCGCGATAAGGCTAATCCGCGCAGGCTGACAACCGGTCTGTTCTGGGGTCTGTACGGCGTGGTCTTTCTGTTCGGCGACTGGACCTATGCGCTGGTCGGCGACAAGCGCCTCGTCAATATCGGCGTTGGCGTGGTGGTCGTGGTGCTGGCGCTGATCGCCGGATTTGGCGGCGTGCGTCTCGGTCGTTATCACCAGCGCTCGCAGGAAGAACGCAGCGCCAGCGCCGCGCGCCTCGGCAATCGGCTGTTTTTCCCGGCGCTGGCGATCCCGGTAGTGACGGTGATCGGCGTCCTGCTGTTTAATAATTTGCCCTCGCTGCAGGTCGCCATCTTTGGCCCGGGCAATCACGCCACGCTGATTACGCTGTTTTCAATGACTGCGGGCACGTTGATTGGTCTGGTAATGGCTATCCGCATGACCCATGAAACGGCGGTTCAGCCGTTACAGGAAGCTCGCCGTCTGCTGGATTCTGTGGGCTGGGCGTTTATTTTGCCGCAAATTCTGGCGGTTCTTGGGCTGCTGTTTACCGCCGCGGGCGTCGGCAACAGCATCTCCTGGCTGACGCAGCACTATCTGGCGGTGGACAGCCGGTTTATCGCCGTCGCCGTCTATACCCTTGGGATGGCGCTGCTGACGATGGTGATGGGCAACGCGTTTGCCGCTTTCCCCATCGTGACGGCAGGGGTCGGGATCCCGATTCTGGTGCTGCAGCACGGCGGTAACCCGGCGGTGATGGCGGCAATTGGCATGTTCTCCGGCTACTGTGGAACGCTGATGACGCCTATGGCGGCGAACTTCAATATCGTCCCGGCCGCGCTGCTGGAGCTGCCGGACAAAAACGCGGTGATCAAAGCCCAGGTGCCGACCGGCATTATGTTACTTATCGTGAACGTATTTTTGCTCTATTTCCTGATGTTCCTGTAAGGAGGGATGATGGCTGGCGTATTGATTACCGGTTTTGAACCGTTCGGCGGCGAAGCGGTTAACCCTTCGTGGGAAGTGGTAAAGCAGCTGGATGGCGCTATCATTGCCGGGCAACCGGTGGTGGCGCGGCAGCTGCCCTGCGTCTTCGGCGAGGCCCTGACGGTGCTGAACGTCGCGCTGGATGAGCTGCAGCCGCGCCTGATCCTGGCGATTGGTCAGGCGGGCGGTCGCGTCGACATCACCGTTGAACGGGTAGCGATCAACGTCGATGATGCGCGGATCCCGGATAATAAAGGTCTGCAGCCCATTGACGTACCGATCGTGGCTGACGGTCCGGCGGCGTACTTTAGCACGCTGCCGATCAAAGCGATCGTTGCCGCGCTGCGCAGCAAGGGGATCCCGGCGTCGGTATCGCAGACGGCGGGGACGTTTGTCTGTAATCACGTGATGTACGGTCTGCTGCATAGCCTGCGTAACAGCAGCGGCGTGAAGGGCGGGTTTATCCATATTCCGTATTTGCCTGAGCAGGCTGCGGCTCACCCCGGTGCCGCCAGTATGGCGGTAGAGACGGTGCGTGCGGCGCTGGAAACGGCTATCGCCGTTGCCCTGCAGCAGGATGGCGACGTGAAAATCGGCGGCGGCGCAACGCATTAACACAAGGATATTATTATGCCGGAAGGTCCGGAAATTCGCCGTGCGGCGGATAGCCTGGAAGCGGCGATTAAAGGCGAACCCCTGACTGAGGCGTGGTTCGCCTTCCCGCAGTTACAACATTATCAATCCCAGCTTGTCGGCCAGCGAGTAACACGCATTGAAACACGCGGTAAGGCGCTGTTGACCCATTTCTCCGGCGGATTAACGCTGTATAGCCACAATCAGCTGTATGGCGTCTGGCGAGTGGTGGACGCGGGGGCGCAGCCAGAAACCACGCGCGTGTTGCGCGTTCGGCTGCAGACGGCGCGTAGAGCGATTTTGCTCTACAGCGCCTCCGATATTGAAATGCTGACGCCCGAGCAGCTCGCCCGACATCCATTTTTGCTGCGGGTCGGACCGGATGTGCTCGATATGAGCCTTAGCGTTGAACAGGTTAAAGAGCGGCTGCTGTCGGCGAAATTCCGCAACCGCCAGTTCTCCGGACTGCTGCTGGATCAGGCGTTTCTTGCCGGATTGGGCAACTATCTGCGCGTGGAGATCCTCTGGCAGGTCGGGCTAACCGGTCGTCATAAAGCCTCTGAACTGGATGAAAAGCAGCTCAATGCGCTGGCGCATGCGCTGCTGGAGATCCCGCGTTTGTCCTATAACACGCGCGGTCTGGTGGACGACAATAAGCACCACGGCGCGCTGTTTCGCTTTAAGGTTTTTCATCGCCAGGGTGAGGTCTGCGAGCGCTGCGGCGGGATTATCGAGAGGACCATGCTCTCGTCGCGGCCGTTTTACTGGTGCCCCGGATGCCAGCAATAAAAAAACGCGCCTTCAGGCGCGTTTTTTGTCGCTGCGAAAGCTGACTTAGCGAGCGATATCGTTCTTGAAGTCGCGTTTTTCGTAGCCGGTATAGAGCTGACGCGGACGGGCGATTTTCATGCCATCGCTGTGCATTTCGTTCCAGTGCGCAATCCAGCCCACGGTACGCGCCATCGCGAAGATAACGGTAAACATCGAAGACGGAATGCCCATCGCTTTGAGGATGATACCGGAATAGAAATCGACGTTCGGGTAGAGTTTCTTCTCGATGAAGTACGGGTCGTTGAGCGCAATGTGCTCAAGCTCCATGGCTACTTCCAGCAGATCGTCCTTCGTTCCCAGTTCTTTCAGCACTTCATGACAGGTTTCACGCATCACGGTGGCGCGCGGGTCGTAGTTTTTGTACACGCGGTGGCCAAAGCCCATCAGGCGGAAAGAGTCGTTTTTGTCTTTCGCGCGACGGACGAATTCCGGAATGTGTTCAACGGAGCTGATCTCTTCGAGCATCTTCAGCGCCGCTTCGTTGGCGCCGCCGTGTGCCGGTCCCCACAGGGAAGCAATGCCTGCAGCGATGCAGGCGAACGGGTTGGCGCCGGAGGAGCCGGCAGTCCGCACGGTGGAGGTGGAAGCGTTCTGTTCGTGGTCGGCGTGCAGGATCAGAATACGGTCCATGGCGCGTTCCAGAATCGGGTTCACTTCATATTTTTCACACGGCGTGGAGAACATCATATTCAGGAAGTTACCCGCGTAGGAGAGGTCGTTGCGCGGATAAACGAAAGGCTGGCCGATGGAATATTTGTAACACATTGCCGCCATCGTCGGCATCTTGGAGAGCAGACGGAATGCGGCGATATCGCGGTGGCGTGGGTTATTTACATCCAGCGAATCGTGATAGAACGCAGCCAGCGCACCGGTGATACCGCACATGACGGCCATCGGATGAGAATCGCGGCGGAACGCGTGGAACAGACGAGTGATCTGCTCGTGAATCATGGTGTGGCGCGTCACGATGGTTTTAAATTCGTCGTACTGTGCCTGGGTCGGTTTCTCACCGTTTAACAGGATGTAGCATACTTCCAGATAGTTAGAGTCGGTTGCTAACTGATCGATCGGGAAACCGCGGTGCAGCAGGATACCTTCATCACCGTCGATAAAGGTGATTTTAGATTCGCAGGATGCGGTTGAGGTGAAACCAGGGTCAAAAGTAAATACACCTTTTGAACCAAGACTACGAATATCAATAACATCCTGACCGAGAGTGCCCTTTAGCACATCCAGTTCAATAGCAGTATCACCACCCAGGGTGATTTTTGCTTTAGCATCAGACATTTATGGTCTCCTTAGCGCCTTTATTGCTTAAGACTGCCGGGGTGGTGGATTTGCATTCGGCCCGTAGCAGATGACGTTACCAGTTTGTTATGTTGCACATCGCTCTGCGTCGCGAAAGGGGCAGGGTACAGAGCAAGGGCGCTTGATGGTACGTCTTCAGCCTACGATGAAACAGCAGCAAATCAGCGTTTTAGCAGCCCGAATATTATAAAACTATATACCACTAATAACTGTCCTGATTACATCGGTCAATACTCTCTCACTGTTGCATAACTTATTCTCAGGTAAAAGAGTGACCCCATAACTTTTGCGTATTATTGCATTTATCTGGTAATGGTTGTAACAATAATGTTTAATATTTGTCAAATCAGATGATTAAAAATTAAAAATATGTTGTTATCGTGACATAGATCACTGTTCGGGAGAAAACCCGACAAACTATATGTAGGTTAATTGTAATGATTTTGTGAACGGCCTATACTGCCGCCAGGTCTCCGGAACACCCTGCAATCCCGAGCCACCCAGCGTTATTTTGTCACGCTTTAACTCCTGGAAAGGCGTTTTAACATGACTTTTAGTTATAGATAAGGACGCTGTCTGACCCGCAAGCAGACCGGAGGAAGGAAACAATAAGAACAGCATGTGGGCGTTATTCATGGTAAGAAATGTGAAAAAACAAAGACCTGTCAATCTGGATCTGCAAACGATCCGGTTCCCAATCACGGCGATAGCGTCCATTCTCCATCGCGTATCCGGAGTGATCACCTTCGTGGCGATCGGGATTCTGCTATGGCTGCTGGGCACCAGCCTTTCCTCTCCCGAAGGTTTCCTCACAGCGGCATCCATTATGGATAGCTTCTTTGTGAAATTCATCATGTGGGGCATCCTGACCGCGCTGGCGTATCACGCGGTGGTCGGTATCCGCCATCTGCTGATGGATTTTGGCTATCTTGCAGAAACTCTCGAATCAGGGACACGCTCCGCCAAAATTTCTTTTGTTATTACTGTCGTGCTTTCACTTCTCGCAGGAGTCCTCGTATGGTAAGCAACGCCTCAGCACTAGGACGCAACGGCGTACATGACTTTATTCTGGTCCGTGCTACCGCTATCGTTCTGACCCTCTACATCATCTATATGGTTGGCTTCTTTGCCACCACCGGTGAAATTTCATGGGAAGTCTGGACGGGCTTTTTCTCCTCCGCGTTCACTAAAGTCTTCACCCTGCTGGCTCTCGTTTCCATTCTGATCCACGCCTGGATCGGCATGTGGCAGGTGTTAACGGACTACGTTAAACCACTGGCCGTGCGCTTAATTCTGCAACTGCTGATCGTTGTTGCGCTGGTGGCTTACGTTCTTTATGGATTTGTTGTGGTGTGGGGTGTGTAATGAAATTGCCTGTCAGAGAATTTGATGCAGTTGTGATTGGTGCCGGTGGCGCAGGTATGCGCGCGGCGCTGCAGATTTCCCAGAGCGGCCAAAGCTGTGCGCTGCTCTCCAAAGTTTTCCCGACCCGTTCCCATACCGTTTCCGCACAGGGCGGTATCACCGTCGCGCTCGGTAATACCCATGAAGATAACTGGGAATGGCACATGTACGACACCGTTAAGGGGTCGGACTACATTGGCGATCAGGATGCCATCGAATATATGTGTAAAACCGGCCCGGAAGCGATTCTGGAGCTGGACCATATGGGTCTGCCGTTCTCGCGTCTCGATAACGGCACGATTTATCAGCGCCCGTTCGGCGGCCAGTCGAAAAACTTCGGCGGCGAGCAGGCGGCACGTACCGCTGCGGCGGCTGACCGTACCGGTCACGCCCTGCTACATACTCTCTATCAGCAGAACCTGAAAAATCACACCACGATTTTCTCCGAGTGGTACGCGCTGGATCTGGTGAAAAACGCCGATGGCGCGGTGGTCGGCTGTACCGCCCTGTGCATCGAGACCGGTGAAGTGGTTTACTTCAAAGCCCGCGCTACCGTGCTGGCGACCGGCGGCGCCGGCCGTATTTACCAGTCCACCACTAATGCGCATATCAATACCGGCGACGGCGTTGGCATGGCGATCCGCGCCGGCGTTCCGGTACAGGATATGGAGATGTGGCAGTTCCACCCGACCGGTATTGCCGGGGCGGGGGTTCTGGTGACCGAAGGCTGCCGCGGCGAAGGCGGCTATCTGCTGAATAAACACGGCGAGCGCTTTATGGAGCGTTATGCGCCGAATGCGAAAGACCTGGCGGGTCGCGACGTAGTGGCGCGTTCCATCATGATCGAAATCCGTGAAGGTCGCGGCTGCGACGGTCCGTGGGGCCCGCACGCCAAGCTGAAACTCGATCACCTCGGTAAAGAAGTGCTTGAGTCCCGCCTGCCGGGTATCCTGGAACTCTCCCGTACCTTTGCCCACGTCGACCCGGTGAAAGAGCCGATTCCGGTCATTCCAACCTGCCACTATATGATGGGCGGTATTCCGACCAAAGTGAGCGGCCAGGCGCTGACCGTCAACGAGCAGGGCGAAGACGTAGTGATTCCGGGGCTGTTTGCGGTAGGCGAAATCGCCTGCGTATCGGTACACGGCGCAAACCGTCTGGGCGGCAACTCGCTGCTTGACCTGGTGGTCTTTGGCCGCGCGGTAGGTCTGCATCTGCAAGAGTCTATCGCCGAGCAGGGCGTACTGCGCGATGCGACGGATGACGAGATCGACGCTTCTCTGGAACGTCTGAACCGCTGGAACGGCAACCGGAATGGCGAAGATCCGGTCGAAATCCGCAAAGCGCTGCAAGAGTGTATGCAGCATAACTTCTCGGTATTCCGCGAAGGGGATGCGATGGCGAAGGGCCTTGAGCAGCTGAAAGCCATCCGCGAGCGCCTGAAAAACGCCCGTCTGGATGATACTTCCAGCGAGTTCAACACCCAGCGCGTTGAGTGCCTGGAGCTGGATAACCTGATGGAAACCGCTTACGCCACCGCAATGTCTGCAAATTATCGTACCGAAAGCCGCGGCGCGCATAGCCGCTTCGACTTCCCGGATCGTGATGATGAAAACTGGCTGTGCCATTCCCTGTATCTGCCAGAGTCGGAATCCATGACGCGTCGTAGCGTCAATATGGAACCGAAACTGCGTCCGGCATTCCCGCCGAAGATTCGTACTTATTAATGCGGAGACAGGAATATGAAACTCGAGTTTTCAGTTTATCGTTATAACCCGGACGTAGACGATGCTCCGCGTATGCAGGATTACACCCTGGAAGCGGAAGAGGGTCGTGACATGATGCTGCTGGATGCGTTAATCCAGCTGAAAGAGAAAGATCCGTCGCTGTCGTTCCGTCGCTCCTGTCGTGAAGGGGTATGCGGTTCCGACGGTCTGAACATGAACGGTAAAAATGGTCTGGCGTGCATCACGCCGATCTCCGCGCTGAATCAGCCGGGTAAGAAAATTGTTATCCGTCCGCTGCCAGGATTACCGGTTATCCGTGATTTGGTGGTAGACATGGGGCAATTCTATGCACAATATGAGAAGATTAAGCCTTACTTATTGAATAATGGGCAAAATCCTCCGGCTCGTGAGCATCTGCAGACGCCAGAGCAGCGTGAGAAACTCGATGGTTTGTACGAGTGTATTCTCTGCGCATGTTGTTCGACTTCTTGCCCGTCGTTCTGGTGGAACCCGGACAAGTTTATCGGCCCGGCTGGCCTGCTGGCCGCGTATCGCTTCCTGATCGACAGCCGCGATACCGAAACCAGCGATCGACTCGAAGGGCTGAGCGATGCTTTCAGCGTATTCCGCTGTCACAGCATTATGAACTGCGTCAGTGTGTGTCCTAAGGGGCTGAACCCGACGCGCGCCATCGGCCATATTAAGTCGATGCTGCTGCAGCGCAGTGCGTAAGTAACCCGGTCTGTCCCGGATGGCGCTACCGCGTATCCGGGCAATCCGAAGCAGTAGCCCCGGCAAGCGTTCGCGCCGCCGGGGGATATAGCAGGAAATCTTTAAAAACCGCCAAATATGTACCAGTAATCAAGGCGTTCAGAGCGAGGTAAGGCGGCAACTGAACGCATCCCCGGGAGCATAGTGAACTATGTGACCGGGGTAAGTGAAGGCAGCTAACGCAACCGCAGCCTGAACGCCGAAGATTAATGGCAGTTTTTAAAGGTTCCTTAGCGGACGAAACCACAACTCCTCCGCAACAAGTGAACCCCGGCACGTACAACTTCTGTGCGTGGTAGTTTCTACGGCGAAATAAGCATATAAATGCTTAAGGGATCACGATGCAGAACGGCGCAATGAAAGCCTGGCTGGACTCTTCTTACCTCTCTGGTTCGAACCAGAGCTGGATAGAACAGCTCTATGAAGACTTCTTAACCGATCCTGACTCTGTTGACGCCAACTGGCGTTCTATGTTCCAGCAGTTACCTGGCACCGGAGTCAAACCGGATCAATTTCATTCCAAAACGCGTGATTATTTCCGCCGCCTGGCGAAGGATGCCTCGCGTTACACTTCTTCGATTTCCGACCCTGACACCAATGTGAAGCAGGTTAAAGTCCTGCAGCTCATCAACGCATACCGCTTCCGTGGTCACCAGCATGCGAATCTCGATCCGCTGGGACTGTGGCAGCAAGAGAGAGTGGCGGATCTCGATCCGGCTTACCACGATCTGACCGAGGCCGATTTCCAGGAGATCTATAACGTAGGTTCTTTCGCCATCGGCAAAGATACGATGAAGCTGGGCGATCTGATCTCCGCCCTTAAGCAGACCTACTGCGGCTCCATCGGCGCGGAATATATGCATATTACCTCCACCGAAGAAAAACGCTGGATCCAGCAGCGCATTGAGTCGGTAGCAGGCAAAGCGAACTTTAGCGCCGAAGAGAAAAAACGCTTCCTCAGCGAATTGACCGCGGCGGAAGGCCTGGAGCGCTACCTCGGCGCGAAATTCCCGGGCGCTAAACGCTTCTCGCTGGAAGGCGGCGACGCGCTGATCCCGATGCTGAAAGAGATTATCCGCCACGCGGGTAAGAGCGGCACCCGCGAAGTGGTGCTGGGTATGGCGCACCGCGGACGTCTGAACGTGCTGGTCAACGTGCTGGGTAAAAAACCGCAGGACCTGTTCGACGAGTTCGCCGGTAAACATAAAGAACACCTCGGCACCGGTGACGTGAAGTACCACATGGGCTTCTCTTCCGATATGGAAACCGAAGGCGGCCTGGTGCACCTGGCGCTGGCGTTTAACCCGTCGCATCTGGAAATCGTCAGCCCGGTGGTTATCGGCTCCGTCCGCGCTCGTCTCGATCGTCTCGACGAACCGAGCAGCAACAAAGTTCTGCCGATCACCATTCACGGCGACGCCGCGGTAACCGGCCAGGGCGTGGTTCAGGAAACCCTGAACATGTCCAAAGCGCGCGGTTACGAAGTCGGCGGTACCGTACGCATCGTTATCAACAACCAGGTGGGTTTCACCACTTCCAACCCGCTGGATGCGCGTTCTACCCCGTACTGTACCGATATTGGTAAAATGGTCCAGGCGCCTATTTTCCACGTGAATGCCGACGATCCGGAAGCGGTCGCTTTCGTGACTCGCCTGGCGCTGGACTTCCGTAACACCTTTAAACGCGATGTCTTCATCGACCTGGTGTGCTACCGCCGTCACGGCCACAACGAAGCCGACGAGCCGAGCGCAACCCAGCCGCTGATGTATCAGAAAATCAAAAAGCATCCGACCCCGCGCAAAATCTACGCTGACAAGCTGGAAGCGGATAACGTCGCGACGCTGGAAGACGCCACTGAGCAGGTTAACCTCTACCGCGACGCGCTGGATGCCGGCGAATGCGTGGTGAAGGAGTGGCGTCCGATGAATATGCACTCCTTTACCTGGTCTCCGTACCTCAACCACGAGTGGGATGAGAGCTATCCGGACAAAGTTGAACCTAAGCGTCTGCAGGAGCTGGCAAAACGCATCAGTACGGTACCGGAAGCCGTTGAAATGCAGTCGCGCGTGGCGAAAATCTACGGCGATCGTCAGCTTATGGCCGCCGGCGAGAAGATGTTTGACTGGGGCGGCGCGGAAAACCTCGCCTACGCCACGCTGGTCGATGAAGGCATTTCGGTGCGTCTGTCCGGCGAAGACTCCGGGCGCGGAACCTTCTTCCACCGCCATGCGGTGATTCACAACCAGAAAAATGGCTCAACCTATACGCCGCTGCAGCACGTGCACAACGGCCAGGGCCATTTTAAAGTCTGGGACTCCGTGCTGTCGGAAGAAGCAGTGCTGGCGTTTGAATACGGCTACGCCACCGCTGAGCCGCGCACCCTGACCATCTGGGAAGCGCAGTTCGGCGACTTCGCCAACGGCGCGCAGGTGGTCATCGACCAGTTCATCAGCTCCGGCGAGCAGAAATGGGGCCGTATGTGCGGCCTGGTGATGCTGCTGCCGCACGGCTACGAAGGCCAGGGCCCGGAGCACTCCTCCGCGCGTCTGGAGCGCTATCTGCAGCTCTGCGCTGAGCAGAATATGCAGGTTTGCGTACCGTCCACCCCGGCGCAGGTTTACCATATGCTTCGTCGCCAGGCGCTGCGCGGCATGCGTCGTCCGCTGATCGTGATGTCGCCGAAATCGCTGCTGCGTCACCCGCTGGCGGTATCAAGCATGGACGAACTGGCTAACGGCACTTTCCAGCCGGCGATCGGTGAAATCGACCAGCTCGATCCGAAAGCAGTGAAGCGGGTTGTGCTGTGCTCTGGTAAGGTTTACTACGACCTGCTGGAACAGCGTCGTAAAAACGAGCAAAAAGATGTCGCTATCGTTCGCATAGAGCAGCTCTATCCGTTCCCGCATCAGGCGGTACAGGAAGCGCTGAAGCCTTATGCGCACGTGCATGATTTTGTCTGGTGCCAGGAAGAACCGCTCAACCAGGGCGCGTGGTACTGCAGCCAGCATCACTTCCGTGAAGTGATTCCGTTTGGGGCCTCTCTGCGTTATGCAGGCCGCCCGGCCTCCGCCTCTCCGGCGGTAGGATACCTGTCCGTTCACCAGAAACAGCAACAAGATCTGGTCAATGACGCGCTGAACGTCGATTAATTAAAGGATACATAATGAGTAGCGTAGATATTCTGGTTCCCGACCTGCCTGAGTCCGTAGCTGACGCAACGGTTGCCACCTGGCATAAAAAACCGGGCGATGCGGTTGTTCGTGACGAAGTGCTGGTAGAAATCGAAACTGACAAAGTGGTACTGGAAGTACCGGCTTCAGCGGATGGCATTCTGGACGCGGTGATTGAAGACGAAGGCGCCACCGTGCTTTCCCGTCAGATCCTCGGCCGCCTGCGCGAAGGTAACAGCGCGGGCAAAGAGTCCGGTGCGAAAGCTGATGCTAAAGAGTCGACTCCGGCCCAGCGTCAGCAGGCTTCTCTGGAAGAGCAAAATAACGATGCGCTGAGCCCGGCAATCCGTCGTCTGCTGGCGGAACACAGTCTCGACGCGGCAGCCATTAAAGGCACCGGCGTTGGCGGCCGTCTGACCCGCGAAGACGTTGAGAAACACCTGGCGAAAGCGCCAGCGAAGGCGGAGGCCCCGGCCGCAGCGCCAGCCGCTGCTCCGGCTCCACAGCTGGGCAATCGCTCTGAAAAACGCGTGCCGATGACCCGTCTGCGCAAGCGCGTTGCCGAGCGTCTGCTGGAAGCGAAAAATTCTACCGCCATGCTGACGACCTTCAACGAAGTCAACATGAAGCCGATTATGGATCTGCGTAAGCAGTACGGCGAAGCGTTTGAAAAACGTCACGGTATCCGTCTGGGCTTTATGTCCTTCTACGTGAAGGCGGTAGTGGAAGCGCTGAAGCGCTACCCGGAAGTGAACGCCTCTATCGATGGCGATGACGTGGTGTACCACAACTACTTCGACGTCAGCATGGCGGTCTCTACGCCGCGCGGCCTGGTAACGCCGGTTCTGCGCGATGTCGACCTGCTGGGCATGGCGGATATCGAGAAGAAAATTAAAGAGCTGGCAGTAAAAGGCCGCGACGGCAAGCTGACCGTAGACGATCTGACCGGCGGTAACTTCACCATTACCAACGGCGGCGTATTCGGTTCACTGATGTCCACGCCGATCATCAACCCGCCGCAGAGCGCGATTCTGGGTATGCATGCCATTAAAGATCGCCCGATGGCGGTGAATGGTAAGGTAGAAATTCTGCCGATGATGTACCTGGCGCTCTCCTACGACCACCGTCTGATCGACGGACGTGAATCGGTAGGCTACCTGGTAGCGATTAAAGAGCTGCTGGAAGACCCGACTCGTCTGCTGCTGGACGTGTAGTCAGCAAGAGTATTACCTACCGTAGGCCGGATAACGCGCCCTGGCGCCGTTATCAGGCCTACAGGTTTAAAGATAATTATTCCCTGAAGGATGGACTGAACACATGAACTTACATGAATATCAGGCAAAACAACTTTTTGCCCGCTATGGCTTACCGGCGCCGGTGGGTTATGCCTGTACTACTCCGCGTGAAGCAGAAGAAGCCGCTTCTAAAATCGGCGCGGGTCCGTGGGTAGTGAAATGTCAGGTTCACGCTGGTGGCCGCGGTAAAGCGGGCGGTGTGAAGGTAGTAAAAAGCAAAGAAGACATTCGCGCATTTGCTGAGCACTGGCTGGGCAAGCGCCTCGTCACCTATCAAACAGATGCGAACGGCCAGCCGGTTAACCAGATTCTGGTTGAAGCCGCGACCGATATCGATAAAGAGCTATACCTGGGCGCAGTAGTTGACCGCAGCTCCCGTCGCGTGGTCTTCATGGCCTCCACCGAAGGCGGCGTGGAAATCGAAAAAGTGGCGGAAGAGACTCCGCATCTGATCCACAAGATCGCCCTCGATCCGCTGGCGGGCCCGATGCCTTACCAGGGTCGTGAACTGGCGTTTAAACTGGGTCTGGAAGGTAAACAGGTTCAGCAGTTCACTAAAATTTTCATGGGCCTGGCGACCATTTTCCTTGAGCGCGACCTGGCGCTGATCGAGATCAACCCGCTGGTTATCACCAAACAGGGCGATCTGATCTGCCTCGACGGCAAGCTGGGCGCTGACGGCAACGCGCTGTTCCGCCAGCCGGATCTGCGCGAAATGCGCGACCAGTCGCAGGAAGATCCGCGCGAAGCGCAGGCTGCGCAGTGGGAACTGAACTACGTCGCGCTGGACGGCAACATTGGTTGCATGGTTAACGGCGCGGGCCTGGCGATGGGCACCATGGACATCGTTAAGCTGCACGGCGGCGAACCGGCTAACTTCCTTGACGTTGGCGGCGGCGCAACCAAAGAGCGCGTCACTGAAGCGTTCAAAATCATCCTCTCTGATGACAACGTAAAAGCGGTTCTGGTTAACATCTTCGGCGGTATTGTACGCTGCGACCTGATTGCCGACGGCATCATCGGCGCGGTTGCCGAAGTGGGCGTTAACGTACCGGTAGTCGTACGTCTGGAAGGTAACAACGCCGAACTGGGCGCGAAGAAACTGGCTGACAGCGGCCTGAATATTATTGCAGCGAAAAGTCTGACGGATGCAGCTCAGCAGGTTGTTGCCGCAGTGGAGGGGAAATAATGTCCGTTTTAATTAATAAAGACACCAAGGTTATCTGCCAGGGTTTCACCGGTAGCCAAGGCACATTCCACTCTGAACAAGCCATCGCTTACGGTACGCAAATGGTCGGCGGCGTCACCCCGGGCAAAGGCGGCACCACGCATCTGGGCCTGCCGGTATTCAATACCGTTCGCGAAGCGGTCGAAGCCACCGGCGCAACCGCATCCGTCATCTACGTTCCGGCGCCGTTCTGCAAAGATTCTATTCTGGAAGCTATCGATGCTGGCATTAAGCTGATTATCACCATCACCGAAGGTATCCCGACGCTGGATATGCTGACCGTGAAAGTGAAGCTCGACGAAGCGGGCGTGCGCATGATCGGGCCGAACTGCCCGGGCGTGATCACTCCGGGCGAATGCAAAATCGGCATCATGCCGGGCCACATTCACCAGCCGGGTAAAGTGGGCATCGTTTCCCGTTCCGGTACCCTGACCTATGAAGCGGTTAAGCAGACCACCGACTACGGCTTTGGTCAGTCCACCTGCGTGGGCATCGGCGGCGACCCGATTCCGGGATCCAACTTCATCGATATCCTGAAACTGTTCCAGGAAGATCCGCAGACCGAAGCGATTGTGATGATCGGTGAGATCGGCGGTAGCGCGGAAGAAGAAGCGGCCGCTTACATCAAAGATCACGTGACCAAACCGGTTGTCGGCTACATCGCCGGCGTGACCGCGCCGAAAGGCAAACGTATGGGGCACGCGGGTGCCATCATTGCGGGTGGTAAAGGGACGGCGGATGAAAAATTCGCCGCTCTGGAAGCCGCTGGCGTGAAAACCGTTCGCAGCCTGGCCGATATCGGCGAAGCGCTGAAAACCGTCATTAAGTAATAAGTAAAAAAACAGCCCTGACTTTCTGCATGGTCAAGGGCTGGTCCAGTTTCGACATGGTTGGCCATCTGATGATGGCCTTTTTTTTGCCCGTAACTCAGCTCTCCGCCAGCGCTTTCAGCCAGCGAATCCCGCTTTCTGGTGAGGTCATGACCGGTACCGGCGGGGCAGGGAGCTGCTGCAATACCCGGGCCATTGAGGCTTGCGCCAGCATCACTACATCCGCCTGGCTAAACGCGCTTTGTAGCCCTTCACTGACGATTCGGTCATGGGTATCTATATCGCCTGCCAGCAGCGCGTGGAATGCCTCTTCCATTAATATGGGGGTAATGGCGCGCGGCTTACCGCTCTCCTGTACTTTGCGCTGGACGTAATCCAGCGTCGGCTTTAGCGTGGTCGCTACGGTTGCCAGCACGGCGATACGCTCGCCTTTTTCAATCGCTTCTTCGACCATCGCGTTGTCAATACGGGCGAGCTGAAGCGGCGTCAGAAACTGGCACTGTTCCACCGCCGTGCCAATAGAAGAGCAGGCGGTAATGAAAATATCGCAGTCCGCTTTTTCGGCAATATGCACGTAGTCGGCGATGCGGGCGGCAATATTCGGCGTTACCCCTCCGGCCTTCATTACCTGCTTGATCATGGATTCTTCCACCAGATGCATGACTTCCACTTCCGGCATGATATCGGCAATCAGCTGCTGCATCATCGCGAGCGTCGCTGAACTGGTGTGCAGCATAGCGATCTTTTTCATTGGGCTATCTCCTTAAGCAAATTTTCTGCGACGGCCAGCGCCGCGTCGTGATCTTCCTGTGCCGATAGCCCGCCTACCGCGACGGCGCCGAGACATTTACCGTCGTACAGAAGCGGGACCCCGCCGGGCAGGGCGGTAAAATGCGGATCGGCAAAGTAACTGATGTCCAGCTGCTCTTTTTGCAGGCGCTGTAAAAATGCCTGCGTGGTACAGCCGAGGCGACTGCTGGTATGCGCCTTGCGCTGGGTAAGTTCAATGGTTAACAATTTGGCATTGTCCATCCGCGCGAAGCTGAGCAGCTCCCCGCTGGCGTCGCACACCGCTACGCTTAGCGGGCGCTTTGCATAGCAGGAGTCAGCGAGGTCAAGCGCGAACGCTACGGCGCGTAAAGCCTGTTCCAGAGTGAGGGTCGTCATGGTGATTATCCTTTTGAAAGATGTTCAGAAACGGTCTGAGCGGGGTTGTTCGCGGCGGCCTGCGCCTGTCGGGCGTCCTTTTTGCGCCAGTAGTTCGCCAGCAGCGAACCGCTGACGTTGCCAAGCGGAGTCATCACCGCGGAAGCAAGGCCCACCGTTGCCAGCTTGCCCATCGCGGCGGCAAGCCCCGACGCCATTCCGCCGTTTTGCAGTCCGACTTCAAAGGCCACGGTACGGGCGGACTGTACGTCCATGCGAAAGATCCAGCGACTCATCAGATAGCCAATCAGGAAACCGCCGAGGTTATGCATCAGCATGGCGAAACAGAGCAGGAAGCCGACCTGCACCAGGTTGTCGCGTCCCGCAGCGGCGGCGGTGGTCGTGAAGAAAATAATCCCTATCATCGAGATAGTCGGCATGATTTTCTTAATACCTTCAACGCGACCATACAGCCAGTTGTAAAACAGCGCCCAGACGAGACCGCCAGCCACGAAGTTGACAACCACGGCGTACATTTGCGCTTCGGCGCCGGCGCTGGCGAACAGCGTGTTCCAGCCTCCGGCGCTCATATACAGCAGCCACAGGGCGCCGAGCCCGGCCAGTCCCTGCACAATACGGCGGCCGCGTATACTGGCGTAGGTTTTCAGGTAGTCGTGTAAGATCGCCGCGCCGATCGGGATGAGCACGATTTTCACCACGTCCATCACCATTGCGGTCAGCTGAATATCGATCATCGAGCCCGCCAGCAGGTTAACCCACAGCGGCGTCATCACCGTGGCCGCCAGGGTTGATACTGCCGCTATCGATACCGCCAGCGCCAGGTTAGCGTTGGCGATGTAAACCATCACCGTCGAAGAGAGGCCGCTGGGACACGCGCCAATCAGCAGGATGCCCACCGCGACTTCCGGCGGAAAGTTGAAGACCAGGGTAATGGTCAGGCCGAGCAGGGGCATAATGACAAAATGGCAGAAGGTACCGATAAACACCGCCCATGGCATTTTGGCGACATCGATAAAATCCTGGATCGTCAGCTTGGTGCCCATGCTGAACATAGTGGCCTGGATGACCAGGAAAACGATCCATTTATGGGTGATGTTAAAGCCGCCCCAGACGATCAGATCCGTAGACCAGGTCATCGCGGCAACGAAACCGGCGATGATCCACAAGGTAAACTGATAGCTGCGTAACCCCGGCCAGTATCCTGCTCCCGCCGCAAAACCGGCGGTGAACATCACCAGCCCAGGCTGCCAGAGCGCGGGTGAATGCATCAGCGCGCCAACCGCCACCAGGGCGGCACCGGCGATGCTGACGCCGAGACCGGTTTTGTGAATAACAGTGGTCATAGTCATAGCGAAATGTCCTTTCTGTTGTTATTGCTGCCGGGGGGGAATAGATAACATTTGCCGCGCAATGTCGGGCGTGGCGACTTTCTTATCCATGCTGCGAATCAGGGTGGCGAGTTTGGCGACCTGCTGATGGTTATTCTGGGCTTTTTCTTCCGCGCTTAAATAATAGCTATCCTCAAAGCCAATTCGAACCTCGCTGGCGCCCATGGCGACTGCGGCAGCGATAATGTCGAAATTCTTTCTGCCAAAATGCGTTATTCCCCATAAGGCCTCGCGGGGGAGCATGCTGCGCATGGCAATTAATGTATCAATCGTGGCGGGGGTAGTGCCGCGATGCCCCAGTACAATATTAAACAGCATCGGGGTTTTGAATTTTATATTTTCCTGCAGAGCAAGGATATTATTAATCATGCCAATTTCGAAAACTTCAAATTCGGGAATTATGTTATGCGCGATGATTTGTCTTGCACAATATTCGACGTCCGGGCCGGGATTAAAGTAAACGGCATCGCCAAGGTTAACGGAGCCGACGTTAAGCGACGCCATCTCCACTCCTGAGCAGGCCAGGGGCGCGCAGCGTTCGGCGATGGACAGCGAAGAGACGCCGCCGGTAGAGGCCTGAATTATCAGGTTTGAATGGCGCATCACAGGGTCGATTGTGGCCTGAAAATCGACGGTGTCCGGCGTCAGACGCCCCTGCTTATCACGGACGTGCAGATGAACAATCGCCGCGCCATATTCTACGCTGGCGAGTATTTCCTGCGCCAGTTCTTCGGGTATAACTCGAGGGCAATCCGCGGCAACGGGTGCCAGCGAGATAATAACGGTATCCGACATATTTTCCTCCGGTACAGAGAGATTAAAATTACAGGTAAGGCGTTATCCAGCGTAATGATTCGGGGCCTGATGTTGAGGGTTGATATTCACAACCAATCCAGCCCTTGTAGTTCATTTTTTTAATAAAATCGAATAACCATGCTTCATTTAATTCGCCGGTCCCAGGTTCATGGCGATAAGGAACGGAAGCAATTTGAATATGTTTGATAAGCGTAAAGTAGCGTTCAATATTTTTGGCGACGTTGCCGTGAATTTTCTGGCAGTGATAAATATCAAACTGTAAACCGATATTGTTCCTGGCGACCTGGTCAATGATTGCTGCGGCCAGCGGAAAGCTATCAATAAAATAGCCGGGCATATCCTGCGAGTTTAATGGTTCAATCAGCACGTCTATTCCCGCAACAGCCAGCACATCGCAGGCGATACGCAGCCTGTTGCGCAAGAGCTTAAGCTGGGCCTGATGCGTCAGAGCATCGCAGCGCAAGCCCGCCATAACGTGAACCCGGCGGCAGCCCAGCGCCGTGGCATAATGACGAGCCCGCTCCAGACTGCGGTGAAACTCCTCTTCGCGCCCGGGTAGCGCTGCCAGCCCGCGTTCACCCTGAGACCAGTTGCCTGCCGGAGCGTTCATCAGCACCAGCGGTAGAGACGTTTGCCGCTGTGCCGCCTGCAGCTGTTCCAGCGGGTGTTGCCAGAGAAATAGCCCTTCAATGCCGTGAAAACCGGCCGCTTTTGCCGCCTGGAAACGGGCCGCTATCGGTAAATCGGTAAATAGCCAATCGAGGTTAGCCGCGAGCTTCAGCATGATGCGCATCCTCCCGGCTATCTACCAGATGCAGCTTCACCCCCTGGCTGGCAATAGCGTGTTGCGCATCCTCCGGTAGCCGGTTATCAGAAACAATATCGGTCAATTGCTCCAGCCCGCAGATATGGAACATGCCGTATTTGCCAAATTTACTGCTATCGCAGACCAGTACCCGACGCCGGGAAACGGTGAGCACCGCCTCCTTGACCGAGGCTTTCCCTTCGCTCGGCGTTGACATCCCGCGTTCGGTATCCCACGAAGAGGAGCTCAGAAACGCCACGTCAATATTAATGGTGCGAAGAAAGCTGGCGGCGCTTTTACCAATGCTTGAGCGGTTGCGCTGGTCCACCAGGCCGCCGGTGTGATAGAGCGTGATATGCGGCATATCCATCAGGTAGTGGCTGATGGAAAAGTCGTTGGTGACGACCGTCAGGTTAAAACAGCGGCTGGCGGCCACCGCTTTCGCCACTTCAAACAACGAGGTGCCGGCATCGAGGTAGAGCGTTTGACCCGGCTCGATGAGCATCGCCGCCAGCTGGCCCATTTTGCGTTTTACTTCATGATGCAACTCCGCTTTCTCTCGCCACGGCAGCTCGGATTTAAGCAGGTTATTGAGCTTCACGCCGCCGTTAATGGCGATAACCTTGCCTTCTTCTTCCAGCAGCTGAATGTCGCGGCGTACCGTCATATGCGACACGCTCATCAGCTCCGCCAGTTCATTGAAGGAGGCGGCGTTTTTTTCATGCACGTAGCGGTAAATAAAGTCGCGCCGTTGTTCCGGGATCATCATCGCACCTCAGGCCTGTCGGGATTGTTCGAGTTCGGCCACTGCTGCTTCTGAGAGCGGGACATAGCCGAGCGGTTTTAAGGTCAGCCAGATACGGGCGCTGTCTTCCAGTTCTTCGGCGTTAAACACCGCCTCGCGCAGCGAGCGACCGCTCACTACCGGCCCGTGATTGGCCAGTAGCGCCGCCGTATGGTCTGCGGCGATGTCACTGAGCGCGCTGGCAATGCCCTCGTGTCCGGGTTTGAAATAGGGCAGCAGCGGCAGCCGTCCGACGCGCATCACGTAGTACGGCGTTAGCGGCGGCAGGCAGTTTTCCGGCGTGGCGCACGGTAGACAGGAGAGCGCGGTCAGCCACGGAGAGTGCAGATGTACAACGGCCCCGCAGGAAGACCGGTGGCGGTACCACGCCAGATGCATAGGGACCTCTTTTGACGGCTTATCGCCGCTGAGATGCACGCCATCGGCATCCAGTCGACTCAGGGTGGCGGCCTGCAGTTCACCCAGACAGGAATTGGTTGGGGTCACCAGATAGCCGCCGTCCGGCAGCTTCACGCTGAGATTGCCGGAACCGCCGCTGCTGTAGCCGCGCATAAACAGCGAGCGCCCATAGTGGACCAGTTGTTCGCGGAGTTGGTGTTCACTCACCGGATTCATGATGGATACTCCTGGGCCGTAAAAAAGAAATCTTCGTCGCCAAAGTTGCCTGACTTCAGGGCCAGCGCCAGGCCGAAGGAGAAGACCCAGGGTACGCCCGGCGCGATCGCTCTGCCGACGGCCAGGCGCTTCACCTGTAGCGCTTCCACGACGGTGCCGGAGGTTTCTCCGCCAGCGACAATAAAGGTGTTGACGCCTGCGGCCAGAAGTTTGGCGCTCAGCCGGGCGAAAGTGCGTTCGATTGCCCGACTGGCGGCCTGTTCGCCGTATTCCTGCTGAATGCGCTGTAGCGCCTCTGGCGGCTGGGTGGCATAAAGTAGCGGCGCGAGCGGGTCGCTGATATGCGCCATCGCCCAGGTAGACAGTTCGTCGCTGTAGCTTTCGGTATCCGACAGGCAGCGGGCAACGTCAAGCAAACAGGATGCCGCCTGGGCTTTATAGCGGTTGACCTGGCGGTTGCTCATCGTCGAACAGCTGCCGGAGAACACGACTGCTCTGGCGGGAGAGGGAAAGCGGTGCGGCGACGCAACAGGATGACCACCAGCGTTAGCGGCCAGCGCGCCGCCGAGACCGGAACCTCCGGCCAGCAGCGGATACTCCTGCAGCGCCTGAGCCAGGGTATGGAGATCGGTGCCGTCCAGCGTATCGACAATCACATGGCGCGTCCCTTCAGTCTGATAGCGTTCTAAGGCGTAAGTGACCGCTTCCACACCGCTGCGAATCGTATTGAGAGCAATGTGCCCAACCGGGCTGGCCGTCTGCGCGGCCAGCAGGCGCGGTACGCTGGCATCGGTCATCGGATTTAGCGGATGTTTTTCCATACCGGATTCGTTAAGCAGCACCCCGTTCACAAACAGATGGCCGTGGACCACCGTGCGCCCGTTTTGCGGCAGAGCGGGGCAGTGAACGATTAGCGGGGCCTGAATGTCGTTCATCAGCGCATCGCTTACCGGGCCGATGTTGCCCGCCGGCGTGGAATCAAAGGTTGAGCAATACTTGAAATAGAGCTGGCGGACGCCGGCGTTTTGTCTTAGCCAGCGGGCGCAGGCCAGGGACTGGGCGACGGCCTGTTCTGCCGGTAAAGCGCGGCTCTTCAACGAGATGACGATAGCGTCAACCTCTTCGTTCCAGCTCTGAGTGATATCGGGCATGCCGGGCAGCAGCGCGACTCGCCAGCCCTGTTCAGCCATAAAGCTTGCTATATCCGTTGCGCCGGTAAAATCGTCGGCGATAACGCCTGTAGTGACGGCCATGGATCCACTCCGTTCAAGTTGTTTTCACATTGAACCTATTATTCAGGAGGGCATTTCACATTCACATGATGATTCTCACAAACAACAACATCACGAAAACGCATGATATTTGTATAACTTTATGAAATATAACAATTAATCATTTGTCGGTCAGAAATTTGTGCTCACAGTTTTCTGTGAAGATTCGTTAAAGTTTGAGAACGCTGGCCGCCTGAGCGCGGGCAGCTCTCAGGCATCGTCCTCCTGAACCGGCGTAACGGTTGTGCATTTTGATCATATTCATCTGTTTAAATGAGATTATTTTTTGCGTCAGTCATCATCCTTTTTATCCGTAATATTTTGCATATTAACCGCTTGCAAAAGCTTACGGAGAATAAGATGGCGGAAAATAAAAGGGATAATGGCATCGTTTTTTTTAGTTCGTTAACAGATGTTTTTTCGCGGGCAACGGGGCTGACGGCGACGGTTATTAAGGTAACCGACGGTCGCTTGCCCGATTGCTATGCGGGGGCAGATTTCTTTTCCCTACCGCTGGTTCAAAGCAATAAAATATGCGGGTATATTATTTTTGACCATCGAGCAGCAACCGATAATAATCATCGCTCGGCGGCGATAAGGCTACTGCATTTCATCGTTAGTCATTACTCAGCGATGGAAGAAGCAGAGGAGGAAGGTGCGAGACAGGCGCGACAAAAGAGCACTTTTTATTATGCGCAAAAATCGCCGCATGAAATAAAACTGGCGGCTGCGCTGCGCTATATTGATGAACATTTATATGATGAGCTGTCTCTGGAATCTGTTGCCGCCCATGTTTGTCTCAGCGCTAACTACTTCAGCCGTTTTTTTAAAAAGCGTCAGGGCGTAAATTTTAAGGTGTGGGTCAATCAGAAGAAAATGCAGCGTGCCGGAGAGCTGCTCGGGGACCCGGCTAATTCCATAGACAGCGTGGCGCGTAAGCTTCAGTTTGCGCAAACCAGCTACTTTTGTCGGGTGTTCCGCGCTGCTCACCGCACGACCCCCCAGTCGTTCCGCGAACGGAACCTCTGGAGATCTTCACCTCGCATCGGTTAGCCTCGAATTCAGGCTAATACAGATTTTTCCTGGAGCATTCATAATGTGTGCCCGATCGCGGAATTTTTCAATTATGCCCATGGTCAGGTAATTAATTCCCATTGGCTCTCTTCATGTCTTCGCTAATAAACAAGTTAACGTGAAAAAATATTGACAACTTAATGCTTTTAATTGTGCAGAAATCACGTTGTTTAAATTGTCTTTATTGTAGCGCCTGGGTATCATTGGTTATTATTTGATCAGTGATAGTATGCATTAATCATGGAATAGATCAATGACACCTGACGGTAAAATAAAATATAACACCGGGGGCTAACCTGATGTCCTTGCGCGCTTTTTTTATCTATTAAACAATTTTTGCACGCCGTAAATGGAAGACGTTATGAGAGGAAAAATACCGAAAACTGAATTACTGGTGACTTTTGAGGTTGTGGCTCGCCATGAAAGTTATACCCGGGCAGCGGAAGAGTTGGCTTTAACACAAAGCGCCGTGTTCCGACAGGTCACGGCGCTGGAGGATTTCCTCCATACGTCATTATTTAATCATGCTAAAAAAAGGATTTTTTTAAATGAGGCCGGCAAGCATTATTTGTCTATCGTTAAAGAAACGTTGAACAAACTGGAGCGTGATACCAATTCGATTATGACCTGGCAACCGACGGTGCAGGTTCTTGAACTGGCCGTTAATCCCACCTTTAGCACCCACTGGCTGATCCCCAACCTGCGCGAGTTTAATAAATTAAATCCTGACATCATCGTTAATATTCATTCGCTGGCCAGCATGAGTGATTTTCTGAGCCGCGAGTACGATGCCGCCATTATGCGCGAGGATTTTTGCTCGCCGTGGTCTGAAGTGGAGTATCTGTTTGAAGAGGAAATTTTGCCGGTGTGCGGCTGCGGACTGCTGTCGGAACCCGGGCAAAAGCTGGCGGTGGAGGAGCTGCTGGGCGAATTTCCGCTGCTGCATCAAAGCACGCGGATTCACGGCTGGCAGGAGTGGTTTGCGCTGTCGAATATCACCAGCCCGCAGATCAACATCGGTCCACGTTTCGATCTGCTCTCGATGCTGATTGCGGCAGTGCGTTCAAATCTGGGAGTCGCGCTACTGCCGCGTTTTGCCATTCAGCATGACCTGGATAGCGGTGAGATGGTGATCCCCTGCGATGTGCCGATTCGTACCGGTAACCGTTTTATTATGACGTGGCAGGAGGATAAAACGGAATCCCGTCATTTGCAGGTATTTCGCGACTGGCTGCTGCAAAAATCGGTGGTGTCGGCTGCCTGACGGCGCTTTACCCGGGCTTCTGGCCCGCAAACGGCGGTGAACCCGTAGCCCGGGCAAGGCGCGTTGAGCGCCGCCCCCGGGAGCAGCGCGCAGAGTAGCCCAGTAGAGAGCAGAGTCGTTGAACTCCGCGGAGGCGATGCTGCGCATCTGTCCGGGCTACCAGGTTGCAAACGGCGGTGAACCCGTAGCCCGGGCAAGGCGCGTCAAGCGCCGCCCCCGGGAGCAGCGCGCAGAGTAGCCCAGTAGAGAGCAGAGTCGTTGAACTCCGCGGAGGCGATGCTGCGCATCTGTCCGGGCTACCAGGTTGCAAACGGCGGTGAACCCGTAGCCCGGGCAAGGCGCGTCAAGCGCCGCCCCGGGAGCAGCGCGCAGAGCCCCCTACAGAGAACAGAGTGGCTGAATTTCCCGGAGGTGATGCTGCGCATCTGTCCGGGCTACCGCGCTGCAAACGGCAATGAACCTGTAGCCCGGGCAAGGCGCGTCAAGCGCCGCCCCCGGGAGCTGTGCGCAGAATACCCCAGTAGAGAGCAGAGTCGTTGAACTCCCCGGAGGCGATGCTG
>NZ_JBEAIU010000034.1:0-205763 GCF_040065135.1 Klebsiella sp. CN_Kp066
CCGATGGTAGTGTGGGGTCTCCCCATGTGAGAGTAGGGAACTGCCAGGCATCAAATTAAGTAGTAAGCCGGTGCATAAATCCGGTGGTTACAGAAGTATTCGGTGGAGCGGTAGTTCAGTCGGTTAGAATACCTGCCTGTCACGCAGGGGGTCGCGGGTTCGAGTCCCGTCCGTTCCGCCACTTATTATATAGAACCGCAAGTCATTGACGTGACTTGCGGTTTTTTTGTTTTTGTATGCAGGTCGTTGTTGGATCTAAAGTAATTGCAGATTACATCTACGACAATCTATCATTAACGCTTAACGCTTAACGCTTAACGCTTAACGCTTAACGCTTAACGCTTAACGCGGGCTGAAAAATTACAGACCCGGCAGTCTGTCAGGCAGACGGATAGCCAATCATAATGTGTCTGTCATCGTACAACGATCGCCGCTTGCAAGGCCGGAGAACACAGATATGTTCTCCGGCCTTTTTACTTTTTGTCGCCGCTTCAGGAGCTCTTTCCGGCGGAACATTCGCGGTCCTCGAGGCTGTTATTTGGTATCAGGCTTCATCATTTTATTCATTTAATACAGAATGATTTAAAATGAAACTATCTTTTCTAATTTTAATAACGTTTGATATATCTATCCCGAGAATATATTTCGCTTAAATGTTTATTATATTACGATGATGAACTGATTCATTAATGTGATTTTTATCATTTATTAGCGTTTATGGTTATTATTTAATGGAGTGAAAATATATTTTTCAGAGTGGTCAGCTAGCATTGAATTTCATGTTAAGAACTTTGAGAATGAGATGAAGTACTATAAATTCATATGAATCATAGTTAATCCCTTTGTTTTTTAAGTGGTATTTTTTAATTGTGAAGGTTTTTGAAGTTTGTTTTAGTTGAGAGCTTTTTGTGAGATATAAAGACTTCTTTGCAAGTATAATATTAATCGAGACCGTAGTGCGTCTATCTTCAATTATTGCAATTTGTATTAGTGAGGTGATATTTTGTTTTTGCTCACCGTCTGGTGGGTATATATCCTGAGGAGGAGTAATATGGGTAATAGTTTTCAAAATGAGGTGCCAAAATCTCGAGTTAATCTTCAATTGGATCTTCACACTGGCGGGGCGGGAAAGAAAAGCGAGTTACCGTTAAAGTTACTTGCGGTAGGCGATTTTAGTAACGGAAAAGAACAACGGTCTTTATCTGAAAGAAATAAAATAAATATCAATAAAAACAATTTTGATAGCGTAATGGCTGAACTCTTACCTACGGTCGATTTGCTGGTCGAAAGCACTCTGTCAGGAGAGGCCCGGATAGAAAATATTAAACTTAACTTTGGTAGCGTCAAAGATTTTGAACCAGAACAGGTTGCTCGCAATATCCCATCGCTTCGTGCATTGATTTCTATGCGTAATTTACTACGCGATCTCAAAGCCAACTTGCTGGATAACGTCGAGTTCCGTCGTGAACTGGAAAAGATTATGAAAGATCCTGCGATGAGTAGTGAACTACGCGCAGAGCTAACGGCACTCGCACCGTAAAAAAGTAATGGACAACGACCGGAATAAATACGGTTCATCAAGGAAATGAAGAGGAGGGCATGCTGATGTCTGTACAAGAACATGACGCACCGGTAGCGCAGGCGCAGGCTGTGACCAGAGAAAATGTTTATCAGTCTCTGTTTAAAAAAATTCACCTGACGCCGGTTTCTTCTCTGAAACAACTCGGAGAGTGGCAGGATAGTGAAGCAATGGCGGAAGCATCAACGGAGGAGAGGGTCTCTGCAGCCATCCAGGTATTGCTTTCCTGCGTGGCGAAATCCGGAAAAAATGTTGAAAAGTTAGATAAATCACTGCTGGATTTTCATATCAGCGAGCTGGATCAAAAAATCAGCCAGCAGCTGGATACCGTGATGCACCACCCGGACTTTCAGGCGCTCGAATCGCTCTGGCGCGGCCTGTGGTTTCTCGTCCAGCGAACCGACCCTCGAAAGAATACCAAAATTGAGCTTCTGGATGTCAGCAAGGAAGACTTACGTCAGGACTTTGATGATGCGCCGGAAATTGTCCAGAGCGGGCTTTATCACCACACTTATGTGCAGGAATATGACACTCCCGGCGGCGAGCCAATAGCCTCAGTGATTTCCAGCTATGAGTTTGATAACAGCCCGCAGGACATCGCGTTGCTGCGTAATATCTCTCGTGTGGCCGCGGCTTCGCATATGCCGTTTATTGGTTCTGTCGGACCTGAATTCTTCCTTAAAAACTCAATGGAAGAGGTGGCTGCCATAAAAGATATCGGTAGTTATTTCGATCGTGCCGAATATATCAAATGGAAAAGTTTTCGCGACACTGATGATTCCCGCTATATCGGTCTTGTAATGCCCCGTGTACTTGGCCGTCTGCCGTATGGCCCGGATACGATTCCCGTCCGCAGTTTCAACTATGTGGAAGAGGTGAAAGGGCCCGATCACGAAAAATATCTCTGGACCAACGCGTCATTCGCCTTTGCGGCGAATATGGTGAAAAGCTTTGTTAACAACGGCTGGTGCGTACAAATTCGCGGACCGCAGGCGGGGGGAGCGGTCACCGATTTACCGATCCATCTTTACGACCTCGGTACCGGCAATCAGATCAAGATCCCCTCGGAGGTGATGATCCCGGAGACCCGTGAATTCGAATTTGCCAACCTTGGATTTATTCCACTCTCTTATTACAAAAATCGTGATTACGCATGCTTCTTTTCGGCTAACTCGGCACAGAAACCGGCGCTGTATGAGACGGCGGATGCCACTGCTAACAGCCGCATTAATGCCCGCCTGCCGTATGTCTTCCTGCTGTCGCGAATTGCGCACTATCTGAAGATTATTCAGCGCGAGAATATTGGTACCACCAAAGACCGACGTTTGCTGGAACTGGAGCTTAATACCTGGCTGCGTAACCTGGTGACGGAAATGACCGATCCTGGTGATGCGCTTCAGGCATCGCATCCGCTGCGCGATGGAAAAGTGGTTGTGGAAGATATTGAGGACAATCCGGGCTTCTTCCGTATCAGGCTTTATGCCGTGCCGCATTTTCAGATTGAAGGAATGGATATCAGCCTGTCGCTGGTATCGCAAATGCCGAAGGCTAAATCGTAAGCCACAGGCGCGATGAAAATCTCTCGTCTGCTGCGGGCTGAGGAGATCGACCTTCCTCTCAGCGGCAATTTCGTTGGGAAACCTTCAGTAATAATGGCTTTGCTCAACTCGCCATCTGCCCTCCCTCGGAGTGGCTGCTGTGGCGTTAGATAGCGCGGTGCTGGCGTTGAAAAAACTAAAGATGCCATTCCTGCGCCTGTGTTTCCCCAACGATACGTTGATGGTACGGAAGTATCAGATGGGCTCTCTTCTGCTTGCGACCTGAATACGCGTGCGGAAGAGAATACGGTGGACGCGGAGCAGAACATACCGTCGGAGGCGGCGGTACCTCAATCACACTAACAAGGAGAGTAATTCTCATGGCAATTCCTGCTTACCTTTGGCTGAAAGATGACGGTGGCGCGGATATCAAAGGTTCCGTAGACGTACAGGGACGTGAGGGCAGCATCGAGGTCGTGGCGCTGGACCACGATGTGTATATCCCGACGGATAACAATACCGGCAAACTGACCGGCACCCGTACCCATAAGCCATTTACCTTCACTAAGGAAATCGACGTATCCAGCCCGTATCTCTACAAGGCCGTCACGACGGGTCAGACTCTGAAAACGGCAGAGTTCAAGTTTTACCGGATAAATGACGCCGGTCAGGAAGTTGAGTATTTCAACATTACGCTGGATAACGTCAAGCTGGTCAGAGTGGCTCCGCTGATGCACGACATTAAGGATCCTGCGCGCGAGAGGCACAATCATCTGGAGCGTATCGAATTCCGTTACGAAAAGATTACCTGGACCTACAAGGACGGAAACATCATTCATTCCGATGCATGGAATGAACGTCCTTCGGCCTGATAACCGCGGCAGACAGGCAACTGTCTGCTTTTTTATGCGTATTTGCTGATAAGCCGGTCCTTCCGGTGGGGCAAACCCTATCACATTCTGACAGAAACCTGCCAGGCACAGGGTTACGGCTACGGGCGGTAGCGTGCCTGAACAGGATTCAGTAAAGGAAAAATCACTACATTGAAGAAGGGATATCTATGACCGTAAACCAGCCAGCTGCACTGCTACGCCGCCTCAACCCGTTCTGCGCCCGCGCGCTGGACTCCGCCGCATCGCTGTGCCAGACCCGCGCTCACGCCGAGATTACTATTGAGCACTGGTTATTGAAGCTGCTGGAACAGGGAGAAGGGGATATCACCGTCATTGCCCGGCGCTATGAGTGGGATATGGAGATTCTCTGGCAAGCGTTGCTGGGGCATCTTGAAACGCTTCCACGCTCGGTACGTGAGCGTCCGCAGCTTTCTAAACGCCTGACGGCGCTGATGACGCAGGCATGGTTGTTCGCTTCGCTGGAGAGCAACGAGCCGCAGATCCGTAGTCAGCACTTGCTGATGGCGCTGACGGAGAAGTCCGAACTGCTGGCTTGCGACGATCTGTGGGTGTTGTTGAGCGTGGGTCGCGTCCAGTTAGGGCGGCTGCGCGCGCTACTGGACGAGCAGTCGGAAGAGTGTCCGGTGCGGCAAAGGCAGGCAGGCGAACCGCTGGTGGAAGATATAAGTACAAATTCTTCTGCGCTTGCGGCGGATGATAGACAAGATGATGCGCATCGAGCTGTCCTTAAACGTTTCACTTCGAATATTACAGAAAAGGCCCGGATGGGCCAGATCGATCCGGTGTTTGGCCGCGATGTTGAGATCCGCCAGATGGTGGATATTCTGTCGCGCCGTCGCAAGAACAATCCGCTGCTTGTGGGCGAGCCTGGCGTCGGCAAAACCGCGCTGGTGGAAGGGCTGGCGCTGCGTATTGTAGATGGCAACGTGCCGGATAGCCTGAAAATCGTGCATATTCACTCGCTGGATCTGGGGCTGCT
Source organism: Klebsiella sp. CN_Kp066 (assembly GCF_040065135.1). Taxonomy (NCBI): domain Bacteria; kingdom Pseudomonadati; phylum Pseudomonadota; class Gammaproteobacteria; order Enterobacterales; family Enterobacteriaceae; genus Klebsiella; species Klebsiella sp. CN_Kp066. The sequence continues at coordinate 5,011 of NZ_JBEAIU010000034.1, forward strand.
ACAGGCAGGGGCTGGCGTTAAGGGGGAATTCGAGCAGCGGCTAAAAAACGTCATCGACGCGGTGCAGGCATCGCCGGAGCCGGTGCTGCTGTTTATCGATGAAGCCCATACTATCATCGGCGCGGGAAATCCTGCGGGCGGCGCAGATGCGGCTAATTTACTGAAACCTGCTTTGGCCCGCGGTGAGCTACGCACTATCGCAGCGACGACCTGGAGCGAGTACAAACAATATTTTGAGCGCGATGCCGCTCTGGACCGCCGTTTTCAATTGGTCAAAGTGGACGAGCCTGATGAGGACACGGCCTGCCTGATGCTGCGCGGGCTGAAGACCTACTACGCGGAGCACCATGGGGTGCACATCCAGGATAGCGCCATTCAGGCCGCGGTACGTCTGTCACGGCGTTATTTGTCCGGACGCCAGCTGCCTGACAAGGCGGTAGATCTGCTGGACACTGCCGGGGCGCGTGTCCGGATGAGTCTTGATACCCTGCCGGAGCCGTTAACTCAGCTTCAGGGACATCTGGCCGCGCTGGATATTGAGCAGAAGGCGCTTGAAAAGGATCGCGCGTTTTATCCTGCATCCGCGCAGGCTCGACTGGCAGAGCTCGCCGACCAGCGGGATCAACTCCAGCAAAAGGCGGATCAGCTGGAGTATCAGTACCAACAAGAAAAAGCGCTGGTGCAGCAGATTATAGCGCTACGCCGGGAAAGTCCGGACAGTGAACGGTTACCTCAACTACAACAGCAGCTGCTACAGCAACAGGGATTAACGCCATTGCTGGCGCTGGATGTGGATGCCCGGGCCGTCGCTACCGTCGTAGCTGACTGGACCGGCGTACCGCTCACTTCCCTGCTGAAAGATGAGCAGAGCGAGCTGCTGAATATGGAACAGATGCTCGCCAGGCGGGTGGTAGGCCAGGATGGTGCGCTAAAGGCTATTGCGCAGCGGTTGCGGGCGGCAAAAACCGGGCTCACGCCGGAAAATGGCCCGCAGGGCGTATTTCTGCTGACCGGTCCTGGCGGCACCGGTAAGACCGAAACTGCGCTGGCGATGGCGGATGCGCTGTTCGGCGGCGAAAAGTCGCTTATTACCATCAATCTCTCAGAGTATCAGGAACCACATACGGTTTCTCAGCTCAAGGGAGCGCCGCCGGGTTATGTTGGCTTCGGCCAGGGTGGCGTATTGACGGAAGCCGTCAGAAAACGTCCGTATAGTCTGGTTCTGCTCGACGAGGTAGAAAAGGCGCACCGCGACGTCATGAACCTTTTTTACCAGGTGTTCGATCGCGGTTTTATGCGCGATGGGGAAGGCAGGGAAATCGACTTTCGCAACACCATTATCCTGATGACCGCTAATCTCGGAAGCGATCACATTATACAACTGCTGGAAAAGAGGCCGGCGGCCACGGACGGGGATCTGCAGGAACTGCTGTATCCGCTGTTGCGGGAGCACTTCCAGCCTGCGCTGCTGGCGCGTTTCCAAACGGTAATTTACCGCCCTCTCGGGTGGGAGGCGATGCGGTCCATTGTGGAAATGAAGCTGGCGGCAGTGAGCCGCCGCCTGCGCGAACATTACGGTATGGAGACGGTGATCGGGGCCAGTCTTTACGATCAACTGGCCTCCTCCTGTCTGCTGCCGGATACCGGGGCGCGTAATATCGACAGCTTACTGAACCAGCAGATTCTGCCTGTACTGAGCCAGCAGCTGCTGGCGAATCAGGCGGCGCGACGGCAACCCAGGCTGCTGGCGCTCGGCTGGAGTCAAGAGGACGGTATCGTACTGGAATTAGATACGGAATAACGGGGATGGCGATGAATGCGCTGTGCTCTGGGCGTTACGACTGCCGTTTCCCGTTCATCCCGAAACCCGTCATGGCCGATAGTGATGCAAGCCTTCCCCTCGCCGGGAAAATATTCCGGACCGGAAAAAATCATAACCGATAGCCTAAGTGAGGGGGCGATGCGAATGAGTGAATTACTGCAGCAGTTAACCCGCAGCTGTTTTCCCGATCGGAATGCGCTTGAGGCGGGACAACAACAGGCGGCGCTGTGGCAGACGTGGCTGCTGCCAGTGACGACGGAGTCTCCGGTCGGGAGAGACCCCGTCTACCACGACGATTTCCAGCTGATGCGCGACGAGCTGAATAAGCTTTCCGGCGCGGATACCGCTCTGATTTGTCAGCTTGCGGAATCCCTGCTGCTCACTCAGGCAAAAGATGTACGCATCGCCACCTGCTATATCTGGGCGCGATTGCACCGCGACGGCGAACGCGGATTAGCGGAAGGTCTCGCCCTACTGGCCGGGCTGGTGCAGCGCTTCGGGACGCAACTGCTTCCCTCTCGTCCGGCGGGCCGGAAAATGGCGCTGGAATGGTTAACTGGCGAAAAGATACTCGACAGCCTGGCGCGTTACCCGGAAGTGGCAAAAGAAGACTTTGCCAATATTGTCGCGGCTCTCAATCTGCTGGACGCTTCTTTTTCTACATGGCCGGAAGAACAACAGCCGCCGTCCCTGATACCGCTGATCCAGGCGCTGGAGTCGCGGCTGGCGCAGTCGGGCGGGATGAGCGCGGTGGTGCCGCAGAACAGCGCGGCAACCGCTTCACCTCCGACAAATTCGCTACAGATACAGTCCATCAGTTCCGGGCGCGACCTGCTGGATCAGGCAAAAGCGCTGGCCCGCTACCTGAACGCGCAGCCGCAGGGCTGGCTGGCGGCGCATCGGTTGATGAAAACTCTGCGCTGGGACACCGTGCATGAACTGCCGCCTGATGTGGATGGCAGAACCCGACTGGCTCCGCCGCGTAGCGAGTCACGTACTCAGCTTAAACGGTTGTACTCGCAACAGAACTGGACCGAGCTGCTGGAACAGGCCGACCTGATGTTCAGCGCCGGGGTCAATCATTTCTGGTTTGATATTCAATGGTATTTGTATCAGGCGCTGGGCAAAGCGGGCGCGCCGTGGGACAAGTGGACGGCAATTATCCGCCAGGACCTGATGCTGTTGCTTGAGCGTTTACCTGGGCTGGAGAGCCTGGCGTGGAACGACGGCACGCCGTTTGCCGATGAGGTGACCCGCAGTTGGATTACCCGGCAGGTGCTGCCGCAAGATGAGGGGAACTGGCTTAGCAGGACGCCAACGGCCCCGGTGGAAGAGCCGGACAACGATGTGCTGGCGCTGGAACCGGAGGCGCTGGCGCTGGCGGACCGCGAGGGCGTTGATGCTGCGCTGGGCTGGCTCCAGTCCCGTGCGGGGATCGTCACGGCACGCCAGCGTTTGCTGTTGCGTCTGTTGATGGCTCGCATAGCGGAGCAGTACGGTAAAAGCGAAATGGCGCTGCTGCTGCTGGAAGAGCTGCATGGCGCTGCGCAGGGGCTGACGTTGACACAATGGGAGCCGGAGTTAATTTTCGAAGTCACGGCACGACAGCTGAAGCTGCTGCGCCTGCGGGCGCACCGCTATGCAGATAAAGCCCATCTGGCGCGGAAAATGGAAAATCTGCTGGCGGCGCTGGTGGCGATGGATCCTGCGCGGGCGGCAGTACTTTGTGATACGCAATATAAAGACTGAGAACTCACCCGGTATCGAGTTTAAAGGCGCCAATCCTGACGTTATTGCAAAGCCGAAATACGCTACCGATAAGAAGCCGACAGAGACTATGCCCGGCTTACCCTGACCGCGCGCCATTGAGAAGATAAATAGCAAGCAGCGGCTGTTTCCGCTAAAGGATAAAAATAGTATGGAAATCGCTTCGTTAAACCCAATGCCGACGTTTAATTTCAATCATGAATGGCCGCGAGCTCAGGGCAGTGAAAAGGATCGGCGGCTTCTTTCAGGGAGTCATAATATGCAATGTACTCACTATTGCCGGGCGATTATGCATTATTTGCAGCAACAGGAGCGTATATGAAGACGCCGCACTCTTCATTTATCAGCCCGTTCCGCACGGGCGGCGATCCCTGTACCTTTCGGGAGGCCGGCGAACTGCAGGCCGAAATAGGCAAACTTACGCATCCGGCGCGGCCGGATGTGGACTGGGGCAGGGTAGAGAGCCTGAGTCTGGCTCTGTTTCGGCAAAACGGCGTGGAGTTGCAAACGCTGGTCTGTTACGCGCTGGCGAGGACCCGGCAGTATGGGATAGCAGGAATGGTGGACGCTCTGGATGCCCTCGCGGCATTGATAAACCAGCGCTGGGGAGATTTCTGGCCGCTGCAGGTCCATTCAAGGATCGCGCTGCTGGCGTGGCTTGCCGAGAAGATGAAGCAGGCGCTGCGCGCGCAGGATCTTCAGTATCAGGATCTGGCGCAGATTAACCACTGCAGCCAGCACCTGACGGAAATAGAGAACGTGCTGCGGCGGTGCGAGGTCTGGCATATGTCAAAACTGGAGCAACTGGCCGTTCAGTTGCGAAATGCGGCGATGCGCCTGGAGCGGCTGGCGCCGCAGGGCGAAAAAACGGCGGCGAAGAAAATCGCCAGGGAGCGCCCCTGGCCGAGAGATGTAAAAAATGGGGCCAAAAAAACCGCTGAAGCGCAGGCATCGCGAAAGCATGACGAAAGCTTGTTATTGAAGAAAACTACGGAGAGTCCTCGCCAGCGGCGGGTATGGCCCGGCTTTATCGCCGGGATGCTGACGATGGTTTGCCTGGGAGGTTGCGGTTTCTGGGGTTGGTCATGGCTGAACCCGCCAGAAATGGGCCTACGTGAGGCACAGACCGCGACGTCGGTGTTGGCGTTGCCCTCAGCGCCGGGGAGGGATGGCAACAAGATGCTGAGCTGGGCGCAGGGAATGGCGACGACCCGCGCGCAGCTGAAGAGGCTGAATGACCTGCCGCCGCTGTGGCCCCTGCGCCAGGAAGAGGCGCTGCTCCTGGCCCTTGAACGCCGCTGGCCGAATAATTCGCAAATTAAGGCGATGAGCGCCGAGTGGCGTAAGCAGCGGGAAGCCAGCGCGCTGCCGGTGCCTGACTTACAGCGCTATGCCCAGGCGCAGGCGAAGCTACGGCAGCTTTCGCTAAGGCTGGATGCGCTGGATGAACGCAAGGGGCGGTATATGACTGCTTCTGAGTTGAAATCGGCAATTTTCAGCATCCGGCAGCTGTTACAGACGCCGCCGCTGGAAGAACAGCTCAGGCAACTGGAGGCTCAGGTACGAGCCGGAAGTCTCTCACCGGTGCTGCAAATGCAGATTGATTTTCATTTTAAGCAGTTGCTAAGCCGCTACGCTATTTTGCTGGATAGCACGGAAGTGAAACCGAACCCTCAGTAGTAGGATGTCGGCTGCGGTAGAGTAAAAACAGACGGGAAAAGTTGGCCCAGGATTTTTTCAGCCCGCCATTTGATTATTGCTGTTTTAGCAAAAATCCTCTGCGTTAAACGATCTTTTTCTCGATCCTCTCGTTGGTCATAATGTTTCTCATTAACCGCTATTGATAAATAATGAGGAAAATCATGACAATCCCTGCATTTGGTCTTGGGACCTTCCGTCTGAAAGATGACGTAGTGATCGCATCTGTAAAAACAGCGCTTGAGCTGGGCTATCGCGCCATTGATACCGCGCAAATCTATGACAATGAAGCGGCCGTGGGCCAGGCTATCGCAGAAAGCGGCGTCGCGCGCGATGAACTGTTCATCACCACCAAGATCTGGATTGAAAATTTAAGCAAAGATAAGCTCATCGCAAGCCTGAAAGAGAGTCTGCAGAAGCTGCGCACCGAATATGTCGATCTCACGCTGATCCACTGGCCGTCGCCAAACGATGCGGTTGCCGTGGAAGAGTACATGGCTGCTCTGCTGGAGGCGAAACGCCAGGGACTAACTCGCCAGATGGGTATCTCTAACTTCACTATTCCGCTGATGGAGCGCGCCATTGCTGCCGTTGGGGTAGAGAATATCGCGACCAACCAGATTGAACTGTCGCCTTATTTGCAAAATCGTAAGGTCGTCGATTGGGCCTCTGAGCATGGCATTCACATTACCTCTTATATGACTCTGGCTTATGGTAAAGCGTTAAAAGATGAAGCCATTGCCCGGATTGCGGCGAAACACAATGCCACTCCGGCGCAGGTTATCCTCGCGTGGGCAATGGGTGAAGGCTATGCGGTGATCCCATCTTCGACCAGGCGCGAAAACCTGGCAAGCAACCTGAAAGCTCAGGAGCTGCAGCTTGATGAAGACGATCGCCTGGCGATCGCCGCGCTGGACTGTCACGATCGTCTGGTTAGCCCGGAAGGTCTGGCGCCTGAATGGGATTAAGCTAACCCCTCTGTACTCTACAACCCTCTTACAGCTCCTGCGGGAGCTGTTTTACATGCTCACTAAGAAAGTCGATAAAAGCCCTGATCCGCGTGCTTACCGCCCTGTCGCTGTAGTACACCGCGCTAAACGGCATTTCAATCGGCAGCCGTTTGTCAGCCAGCAGTTCGACAAACGCCCCTTCAGCAATTTCTTTATCCACCATATAGTCCGACAGACAGGCTATACCGTTACCGGCCAGGCACAGCTGCTTGAGCGTTTCCCCGCTATTGGAAGATATCTCGCTTTCGATTTCCAGCAGTTGGCCATCGCAGCAGGAAACTGGCCAGGTATTCAGGGATACGGGCTCGCTAAAGCCGAGGCACTGATGATGTTTTAGCTCGGCGACGCTTTGCGGCGTTCCGTGCCGGGCAAGATAGTCCGGCGAGGCGATAATTTTGCGGTAGCTATTGAACAGCGGTCGGGCGCGCAGGCTGGAATCGGTTAGCGTGCCGGCGCGGATCGCGACGTCCACTTTCCGCTCAATCAGATTGATAAAGGTCTCTGACGAGACCAGCGAAAGGCTCATTTCCGGGTAGCGCTCACGGAAGGGCCTGATCAAAGGCATCAGAAAATGCAATATCACCGGCGTCGCGGCATCAACGCGAAGTAATCCTCTTGGCGTCGTTCGGCTTTCCAGAAGCTCATTTTCGGCGGCGGCCATCTCCTGAAGCACAACCTGCACTCGGCGGAAATAACGCTCGCCCTCTTCGGTCAGGCTTAGCTGGCGGGTAGTACGGTTAAGCAGGCTGACGCCGAGCTTTGACTCCAGCTTTTTTACTGCCCGGCTGACGGCGGAATTAGCCTGACCAAGCTGTTCGGCAGCGCGACTAAAACTGCCGCTCTCTACCACGGCGACAAAAATGGCGATTTCTTCTGAGGTAGCTCTCATTGTTGCACCTGTGGCAAAATTATATTGATACTTTGGCTATTTTTGTCATTAAAACATCTCTTCATACTACGTGTCATCTTAATCCTGTTGATACGGAGTACATTATGCCGCTGGCGCTACTTGCCTTAACTATCGGTGCCTTTGCGATTGGCACGACTGAATTTGTCATTGTGGGCCTGGTGCCTGACATCGCTGAGCAACTAGCTATTTCGCTACCCTCTGCAGGGCTGCTGGTTTCTATCTATGCGTTGGGCGTAGCGATAGGGGCTCCTGTGCTCACCGCGCTGACCGGGCGTATGCCGCGTAAGCAGCTACTGCTGGCGTTAATGGCGCTGTTTACCGCTGGCAATCTGCTGGCATGGCAGGCGCCGGGTTACGAGACTCTGGTTCTGGCGCGCCTGCTGACCGGGCTGGCGCATGGGGTATTCTTTTCGATCGGTTCGACAATTGCGACCAGTCTGGTCGCGAAGGAGAAAGCGGCCTCGGCGATTGCGATTATGTTCGGCGGGTTAACCGTTGCGCTGGTGACCGGCGTGCCGTTAGGCACCTTCATTGGCCAACACTTTGGCTGGCGTGAAACATTCCTGGCCGTGTCTATTCTTGGCGTAATCGCGTTAATGAGCAGCCTTATTCTGGTGCCTAATAACATTCCGGGCCGCGTCAGCGCGGGTCTGCGCGCTCAGCTTAAGGTTCTGACTCATCCGCGTTTACTGATTATCTACGCGATCACTGCTCTGGGGTATGGCGGCGTATTTACGGCATTTACCTTCCTGGCGCCGATGATGCAGGATCTTGCCGGATTTAGCCCATCGGCCGTCAGCTGGACCCTTTTGGGCTACGGTGTTTCAGTGGCGATAGGTAACGTATGGGGCGGAAGGCTGGCGGATAAACATGGCGCCGTGCCCGCGCTGAAGCTGATTTTTGCCGCCCTGTCTGCGCTACTGGCGATCTTTCAATTTACGGCCAGTGTGCATTATGCTGCCCTGGCGACGGTTTTGGTGATGGGGATCTTTGCTTTTGGTAACGTTCCGGGACTGCAGGTGTATGTGGTGCAGAAAGCGGAGCAATACACCCCTGGCGCGGTTGACGTTGCCTCTGGCCTGAATATTGCGGCATTTAACATTGGCATTGCGTTAGGTTCGGTGATTGGCGGGCAGATCGTAGCGCATTATGGTCTGGCCCAGACGCCGTGGATCGGCGCTCTGATTGTGCTGGTGGCGCTTTTACTGGTCGGAATTAGCGGCCGGCTTGATAAGCCAGGACTTCGCGCTAACGGCCCTGGCGTAGAAGGCTAAAGGTTTCTGGCAAATTGCATTGAAAGTGTCTACAAAAATCCCTATAACAGAAGAACCAGCTGCAGTCGGGCTGGTTTCCTGTTATCGAGGTTTGATGCCTAAATTGCGAAAGAATACCTATGCCATGCGCTATGTCGCCGGACAGCCTGCGGAGAGAATTTTACCTCCGGGGTCGTTTGCAGGCATGACTCCGGCTTTTCCGGCGGGAGTACCGTTAAGTTCGGATGAAAAAATCCGCGTACTGGTGTGGAACATCTTCAAGCAGCAGCGCGCCGAGTGGAAATCAGTTCTTAACAACTTTGGTAAAGATGCGCACCTGGTGTTGTTACAGGAAGCGCAAACTACACCTGAATTAGTGAAGTTTGCCACGTCCAACTACCTTGCAGCGGATCAGGTTCCGGCGCTGGTGCTGCCCCAGCATCCTTCCGGCGTGATGACGTTAGCCTCTGCGCATCCTATCTACTGTTGTCCTCTGCGTGAACGCGAGCCTATCCTGCGGTTGGCGAAGTCGGCATTAGTGACCGTGTATCCGTTACCGGATTCCCGCCTGCTGATGGTGGTCAATATTCATGCGGTTAACTTCAGCCTTGGCGTCGATGTCTACAGCAAGCAGCTGCTGCCGATTGGCGATCAGATCGCCCATCACAGCGGGCCGGTGATTATGGCAGGCGACTTTAATGCCTGGAGCCGCCCGCGAATGAATGCCCTGTACCGCTTTGCGCGCGAAATGTCGCTGCGCGAAGTTCGTTTCTCTGACGATCAGCGCCGCCGTACGTTTGGCCGCCCGCTTGATTTTGTCTTCTATCGTGGGTTAAGCGTACACGATGCTTCCGTACTGGTGACGCGTGCCTCCGACCACAACCCTCTACTAGTCGAATTCAGTCCCGGCAAGCCTGATTAATTAAGGTATGTCAGGCCTGCCACGGGGCAGGCCTGCGTATGCATGGTGCTGCCTTTATTACTCAAAAAAACCGAAGGACAATGCAATGACAACACGCTCTCATCATGACCATGTAGAAATGCAGTTTGGCTCACAGGCCAGCGCCTACCTGACCAGCGCCGTACACGCCTCCGGGCGCGATCTGCAACGTCTGGCCGAAAGGCTGGCGGATTTTCCTCAAGCGCACGTGCTGGATATGGGATGCGGCGCCGGCCACGCCAGCTTTGCGGCGGCAGGGCAGGTTGCACAGGTGACGGCGTATGATTTATCCAGCCAGATGCTGGACGTTGTGGCTCAGGCCGCACGTGATAAAGGTTTTGCTAATATTACCACTCAGCAGGGATATGCCGAGTCTTTGCCTTTCGCTGACGCCAGCTTTGATGTAGCGATCAGTCGTTATTCTGCGCATCACTGGCACGATGTCGGTCTGGCGCTGCGTGAAGTGAAGCGAGTGCTGAAGCCGGGCGGAGTAATGATTATTATGGATGTGATGTCGCCCGGGCATCCGGTTCGCGACGTCTGGCTGCAGACCGTTGAGGCCCTGCGCGATACTTCCCATGTCCGCAACTATTCCAGCGGCGAATGGCTGGCAATGACGAGTGAGGCGGGTCTGGTGATTAATCATCTGCTGACCGACCGCTTGCCGCTGGAGTTTGGCTCATGGATTGCGCGCATGCGAACGCCAGCGGCGCTGGCGGAAGCGATTCGCTTATATCAGGAGAGCGCATCGGCTGAGGTTAAGGCCTATTTTGCCCTGCAGCACGATGGTTCGTTCACCAGCGATACGATTATGTTTGAGGCCCACAAGGCGGCCTGACGCCGGGATAAAAAAAGGCACCGCATGGGTGCCTTTATCATGCCTGATGAATCATCAGGATTCTGGTCTGTCGCTGTTTTTCACGAACAGCGTCAGCTGATCGCCGGGCTTCAGGTTGCCAGTATCGCTATTCCAGCGCATGACATCACGAATGTTGACGCCATGGCGTTTCGCAATGCTCGACAGGGAGTCGCCTTTGCGCACGCGATAAGTGATGCTATCGCTGTTGTTAGCCAGACGCTCGGCGCTGCTGCCTGCGCCAATCACCAGATTCTGACCAACCTTCAGGTTAGAACCGCGAATACCGTTCCACTGCTGCAGATCTTTGGTTGATACGCCGAGACGCGACGCAATGCCGGAAATCGTATCGCCGGAACGCACCTTGTAGCTACGGCTGGTTAACGGCTTGTTGTCAGCCAGCAGCGTCGGCTGCACGGCTGCAATATCGCCGGAAGCCAACGATTCGCGCAGCTGTGCGGCGTGCTTCTGCGGCACCAGCACGTAGTTTGGCCCATTCGCGCCCAGGGTTGATCCTTTGACGCCAGCATTGAAGGTCTTCAGCTTGCTGACCGGCATTCCTGCCATATCGGCTAACTGTGAAATCTCAACCGGGCTGTCGAGACGTACGCGCGCCAGAGCCCGGCTTTCGTCTGCCGTCGGCAGCCTCACGCCGTAGCGCTTGCTGTTCTTGAGGATATCGCTCAGGGCCAGCATTTTCGGTACGTATATTTTGGTTTCATGCGGCAAAGACAGCGACCAGAAATCGGTGGGTTTACCACGCGCTTTGTTCGCTTTGATCGCCTTCATGACCCGGCCTTCGCCGCTGTTATACGCCGCAACGGTTAACAACCAGTCGCCGTCGAACATTTTGTTCAGACGTTGCATCATGTTTAACGCTGCCGTGGTTGAGGCAACGATGTCACGACGCGCATCGTAACTGCGGGTCTGTTTCAAACCATAATTGCGCCCGGTGCTCGGAATGATCTGCCAGATGCCTGCGGCATTGGCGCCAGACGTTGCGTGCGGGTCAAAAGCGCTCTCCACTATGGGTAGTAATACCAGTTCCATCGGCATGTTACGTTTCTTAACTTGCCCGGCTATCCAGTACATATACGGCTCTGCCCGTAAAGTTACATCGTGGAGATAGCTCTTATTTCTTAAATACTTCTGTTTTTGTTCGCGAATCCGGACGTTTTCCGGAATTCCCATCTTTAGCTCGTCGCCTATCGAAGTCCACAGATCCTGGTCTTGCGCGTAGAAGGTTCCATCATCTAACCAGCGCGCTCGACTTGTGAACTTGCTTGCTTCCCCTTGACTCGCTGCAGAAAGGCTCTGTGCGTGCTGTTGTACGGTGCCATCGTTCTTAGACGCCTGGCACCCCACCAGCAGGACAGAGGCGAGTAAAATCGCTCGTGCCTTCATGTGTGTGTCAATAGTTGCTTAAAAGACGAGCAAGGATAACGGTGAAGTCCCCCGAAGACAAGAATTAAATCTCAGAAGTCGTCTTTCTTTGACCTTAACCACGCAAATCTCTGAACAGAGTGTTGCAAATTTGTTTCTTTGTTTATTTCTTCAATTAAATCATGATCATCTGTACGTAAAAATAAATTTATACGACGTTCATTTTTCAGAGTTACGGGTAGTGTCTTTTGTTTTTTTGCGCGTAACTCATTAACTTTGCGATAGTAATCATTTATATCCTTATCATGGGGCAAGATGCTCATTGCAAACTTCATATTTGCTAAAGTGTACTCATGTGCGCAACATATTAACGTTTCATCAGGAAGGGCGTTAATCTTTTTAAATGATTGATACATCTGGTCTGGTGTGCCTTCAAAGAGTCTGCCGCAGCCGCCGGAAAACATTGTATCGCCACAAAATAGATAAGGTTTACTGTAGAAACAGATGTGTCCTAAAGTGTGACCTGGCGTAGCAAAAATAGAAAATTCGCGGCCCAAAACGGACAGGCTTTCTCCGTCCTTTACGATGCAGGTTGCTCCCTTATCCTGGGTTTCTGCCGGTCCGTAAACCGCTATTGCCGGGAATTTTTCACATAGTTGTTTTACGCCGCCAACGTGGTCGTGATGGTGATGCGTTAAGAAGATGGCTTCCGGCTGCCAGCGGTTTTGTTCTATCGCGGCGAGCACCGGCGCGGCTTCTCCCGGGTCGACTATCAGACAGCGGCCGCTATCTTCACTGAGAACCCAGATGTAGTTGTCCTGAAATGCGGGAATACTGATAAGATTCATAAATTACCTCTAAAGCGTAGCGGAAGGTTGCGATGAAGCCGGCAAGGATACCTCAGACAGTTACAGCGCCAGAGCACTGGTCCAGCATGCCCTGGGGCGAATACTACCGCGAATCGCTGGAACGGCAGATGAAACCGTGGCTGGCTAAATTATATGGCTTTCATTTACTTAAGATTGGCAATCTGAGCGCGGAAATCAATACGGAGTCCTGCGCGATTTCCCATCAGGTGAATGTCTCTTTACAGGGTAATCCCGTGCAGGTAAAGGCCGATCCGCTGCATTTGCCTTTTGCCGAGAAGTCGGTTGATGCCTGCCTGCTGGCGCATACCTTACCCTGGTGTAGCGATCCGCATCGACTGCTGCGGGAAGCAGACCGAGTGCTGATTGACGATGGCTGGATCATTTTGACCAGTTTTAACCCCATGAGCCTGATGGGATTACGCAAGCTGGTGCCGGTCTTGCGCAATAAGCCCCCCTATAACAGCCGCATGTTTACTTTAACGCGTCAGATGGACTGGCTGGCGCTGCTGAATTTTGAAGTGATGCATCACGGTTGCTACCAGGTCCTTCCCTGGTCTCGTCACGGGGGGAAAATGCTCAGCACCCATTTACCTGCTTTAGGATGTTTACAGCTCATTATTGCCCGTAAACGTACGATCCCCTTGACGCTAAACCCGATGAAATCGGGCAAAGCAAAAAAACGGATACCGCAGGCGGTGGGCGCCACACGTCAGTGGCGCAAGGGGCAAAATTAGCGCTCTGCCAGATAACCGGTATCATCCCGGGTGGGATGAGAGGCGGCCGCGCGCGCCAGTTCGTCGCAGCGTTCGTTTTCCGGATGCCCCGCGTGGCCTTTGACCCACTCCCATTTTATTTTGTGTTGACCCAGCGCAGCGTCCAGGCGCTGCCAGAGATCGACATTTTTGACCGGTTTTTTATCCGCCGTTTTCCAGCCGCGCTTTTTCCAGTTGTGGATCCACTGAGTAATACCCTGACGCACATACTGGCTGTCGGTACTGAGGATCACTTCGCAATGTTCTTTCAGCGCTTCGAGGGCGACGATGGCGGCCATCATCTCCATGCGGTTATTCGTCGTGAGGTTAAAGCCTTCGCTAAAGGTTTTTTCTTTTCCGCGATAGCGTAAAATTGCACCGTAGCCGCCGGGGCCTGGATTGCCCAGGCAGGAACCATCGGTGAAAATTTCTACCTGTTTGAGCATCTCTGGTAGACTTCCTGTAATTGAAATCGATACGTAAAACGGTAAGTCTGACATAAATGACCGCTATGAGCACTGCAATTACACGACAGATCGTTCTCGATACCGAAACCACCGGTATGAATCAGATTGGTGCGCACTATGAGGGGCATAAGATAATCGAGATCGGCGCGGTAGAGGTGATCAACCGCCGCCTGACCGGGAACAACTTCCACGTCTATCTTAAGCCGGATCGCCTGGTGGACCCTGAAGCTTTTGGCGTCCACGGTATTGCGGACGAATTCCTCATGGATAAGCCCGTGTTTGGCGATGTTGTCGATGAGTTTCTCGATTACATCCGCGGCGCGGAGCTGGTCATCCATAACGCATCGTTCGATATCGGCTTTATGGACTATGAATTTAGCAAGCTGAATCGCGGCATTCCGAAGACCGATACTTTTTGCAAGGTGACCGACAGCCTGGCCCTGGCGCGTAAGATGTTCCCGGGCAAGCGCAATAGCCTTGATGCTCTTTGCTCGCGTTATGAAATAGATAACAGCAAGCGAACGCTCCATGGGGCTCTGCTCGATGCCCAGATTCTGGCCGATGTTTATCTGATGATGACCGGCGGTCAGACGACGATGGCTTTCTCTATGGAAGGGGAAGGGCAGCGGCAGGCCGGAGATACGGGAATACAGCGCGTTGTCCGGGCAGCCAGTAAGCTACGCGTAGTTTATGCCACTGATGAAGAGCTGGTGAACCATGAATCCCGCCTCGATCTGGTACAAAAGAAAGGCGGAAGCTGCCTGTGGCGGGCATGATTGTGCAGTAAACGCGTTAAAAATAATCTGATGGGTGATTTTTGCAGCAAGCGATTCAAAAATGAAGAAAAAGCGTTGACGGAGTAGAGGGGAAACCGTAATATTCGCCTCGTTCCCAACGGAACAGTATGTGGAGCGGTAGTTCAGTCGGTTAGAATACCTGCCTGTCACGCAGGGGGTCGCGGGTTCGAGTCCCGTCCGTTCCGCCACTATTCAGAAAGCCTGAATCAGAAATGATTCAGGCTTTCGTCGTTTTAGCCTGCTGAATCATTACTCTTCCCTCTTTTCGCCAGCGAGCGGTATGCCGCATTAACGCTTTTGCTCTGAGCAGCGTGAGTTTTCTCTGGGGTCTCAGGGGCGCGTTATCGCGGGGGTTTAAGGCATAAAGAAAGGGAGCACAGGCTCCCTGATATGCGGTCTTTAATTGAGCGTGAAGGGGTCGGCATCCTGCCAGGCTGGAAACTTCTCGCGATACTCGTTCAGCGCCGTCAATGAAAGCTCTGCGTCAAGGCGAGTGGCCTGATGCGGCTCGGCGGTGGCGATAATTTCGCCCTGCGGCGTAATTATCCGACTGTCGCCCCGGTAATGGTGGCCATTGCCGTCGGTACCGACGCGATTGCATCCGGCAACATAAGCCTGATTTTCGATAGCCCTGGCCACCAGTAGCGACTGCCAGTGCGTTGAGCGTGGTGCGGGCCAGTTGGCAACATACAGCGCTAAATCGTAGTCGTTATGATTGCGCGACCAGACCGGGAAGCGCAGGTCGTAGCACACCAGCGGCAGGATCCTCCAGCCGCGCCATGCAAAAATGACCCGTTCGTTACCCGCCTGGTAATGGTGATGTTCATCCGCCATGCGGAACAGATGTCGTTTATCATAGAAATGGATTTTACCCTCGGGCTCCACCAGCAAAAAACGGTTAACGGGCCCGCGTTCCGTTTGCAGCGCCGCGCTGCCGGCAATCAGCGCATTGGTTTGCGCGGCTTTAGCTCCCATCCAGGCAACCACTTCCTCTTGCGATAGCGACTGTTTTGCCGCCTCCATCGCGAAACCGGTGGTGAACATTTCGGGTAAAACAATGAGGTCCCGCCCGGTAATCCCTTCCAGTTGACGATCGAAATGACGCAGGTTGGCGGGACCGTCCATCCACACCAGCGGTTGTTGTAAAAGGGTAATTTTCAGTCCGGGCACGGTGGTAACTCCAGCGTTGTGAAAGGAATGATAAATACTTTAACACCATATCAGCAGGCGGAGGGCTCACGGAATAGTTTGTCAAAGAAATGACAGGACGGGATATCGCTTATGGAGAACTGCCAGAAAAAAGAGAGGCGGGAGGCCCGCCTCGATCGTGATGTGATTATTTTTTAGTTTTAGGCCGCTTCAATCTTGCGAACCTTCTCCGGCAGCTTTACCGGTCGGGTCGCCAGTTCATCCGGGGCGAAGTCGTCGACGTTGATGCTGCGCAGACGGCTGGTTTCAGCACGGACCAGGATGTCCGCCTCGTCCTGATTGATTAACCCTTTTGCCAGCGCGTTACGGGCCAGTTCATCAAGTCGGGTAAAGGACAGATTCTTGCCCAGCTCTTTACAGATACGCTGGTGGATAGGATCTGCCGCCATCACATCAAGCAGCGCTTCCTCCAGCAGACCGACCGGGTTATGCTCGCTCGGCGTCAGATACTGACCGCGGCCGATACGAGAACGCGTCGCGCTCGGAACCTGCAGGATTTTCGCGACTTTATGATCCAGCTTGTCTGAAGGCGCCAGGTAATGACGTCCGGTCGGGAAGATAGCCACGCGAAGCGCGCCCGCTACCAGACGATTCGGGAAGTTCACCAACAGATCGTCAATCGCCTGCTCGGCCTGATACAGCGCATCCTGCACCCCCCAGTGCACCAGCGGTAAGTCCGCTTCGTTACGCCCCTCATCGTCATAGCGTTTCAGGACCGCCGACGCCAGGTAGAGCTGGCTCAGCACATCGCCCAGACGCGCAGAAATTCTTTCACGACGCTTCAGACTACCGCCCAGTACCGCCATTGAGACATCGGACAGCAGAGCCAGGTTGGCGCTCAGGCGGTTCATATGCTGATAGTAGCGACGAGTGGCATCGCGGGTCGGCGAGCTGCTGGTAAGGCCGCGAGTCAGGCCCAGCCAGAAACTGCGTACCTTGTTGCTTCCTACGTGGCCGATGTGTTTAAACAGCAGCTTATCGAAAGCGTTAACGTCGTTATTCTGCGCCGCCGCCATTTCATCCAGCACGTATGGATGGCAACGAATCGCCCCCTGGCCGAAGATCATCATGCTGCGGGTAAGAATATTCGCGCCTTCAACGGTGATGGCGATTGGCGCGCCCTGATAAGCCCGCGCCAGGAAGTTTCCGCTGCCGAGCATAATGCCTTTACCACCGGTAATATCCATTGCATCGATGATCGAGCGCTGGCCGCGGTGGGTACAGTGGTACTTCACGATTGCCGACAGTACCGCAGGTTTTTCGCCAAGCATAATGCCGTAGGTTATCAACGAGGCGGCAGCATCCATTACGTAGGCGTTGCCTGCAATACGCGCCAGCGGTTCTTCGATCCCTTCCATTTTACCGATGGAGATTTTGAACTGGCGGCGAATGTGCGCATAGGCGCCGGTGGCCATGGCGACAGACTTCAGGCCCCCGGTGGCGTTCGATGGCAGGGTGATACCGCGACCTACGGATAAGCACTCAACGAGCATCCGCCAGCCCTGGCCGGCCATGGTCGGGCCACCGATAATGTAGTCGATAGGAACGAAAATATCTTTACCCTGGGTCGGACCATTCTGGAATGGAACGTTCAGCGGGAAATGACGACGACCGATCTCAACGCCCGGCGTGGTTGTCGGGATGAGGGCGCAGGTAATACCCAGCTCTTCTTCACCTCCCAGCAGACGGTCGGGGTCGGAGAGTTTAAATGCCAGCCCCAGCACGGTGGCGATAGGGGCAAGCGTAATATAGCGTTTGTTCCAGGTCAGACGCATACCCAGCACCTGCTGGCCTTGCCATTCGCCCATGCAGACCACGCCGGTATCCGGAATCGCGCCGGCATCTGAACCCGCTTCCGGGCTGGTCAGCGCGAAGCAGGGAATTTCCTGGCCGCGAGCCAGGCGTGGCAGATAGTGATTTTTCTGTTCTTCCGTACCGTAATGCTGCAGCAGCTCGCCCGGGCCTAATGAGTTAGGCACGCCGACGGTAATCGCCAGAATACCGGAGACGCCCGACAACTTTTGCAGAACGCGAGCCTGTGCATAAGCGGAGAACTCCAGCCCGCCGTACTCTTTCTTAATGATCATCGCAAAGAAGCGATGCTCTTTCAGATAAGCCCACAGCTCCGGCGGCAGATCCGCCATTTCGTGAGTGATTTCGAAGTCGTTCGCCATTCGGCAGGCTTCTTCAACCGGGCCGTCAATAAAGGCTTGTTCTTCGGCAGTCAGGCGCGGCTGCGGGTAGTTGTGCAGTTTCTGCCAGTCGGGATTGCCGCGGAACAGATCGCCTTCCCACCATGTTGTCCCGGCATCAATTGCTTCTTTCTCGGTACGCGACATCGGCGGCATGACCTTACGGAAAGCGCGGAAGGCTGGCACTGAAATCATAGATTTGCGCATCGGCGCAAAATTGAACGGCAGTAAAAGGATTGCCAGCGGGACCAGCAGCCAGATATTCCACAGCCCTGCAATGCCGAGCGCGGCGGTCCAGAGCAGCAAAATCGCGCTGCTGAGCAGCAGACTGATTCGGTGATAGAAGAGCGCACCGAGTAAAACAACGGTTGCAACAATACTCAAAATCATCATAGAGAAATGCTCCCTGTCTTGTAGGAGGTCTGACCACTTGTGATGATATGGTTGTAGTGGATGTAATTTGTTTTAGCAATGTGTTTACAAAATAATTACAACCTTGCTCACATTGTTGTACGGAATTGCGGCACATAAAAGCAAAACGCCAGAGGATAACCGCGCCTGCGGCTTCTCGCTTCGCCGGCTATCCGGTAAACTGCCTGGGTTATCCCACCCATACTGAAGGATTATCCTCATGTACCAGGATCTTATTCGTAACGAACTGAACGAAGCCGCCGAAACGCTGGCCAATTTTCTGCAGGACGAAGCCAATATCCATGCGATTCAGCGCGCAGCGGTGCTGCTGGCGGATAGCTTTAAGGCCGGCGGTAAGGTGCTCTCCTGCGGTAATGGCGGTTCGCACTGCGATGCGATGCACTTTGCGGAAGAGCTGACCGGGCGCTATCGTGAAAATCGCCCCGGCTATCCGGCCATTGCGATTTCAGACGTGAGCCACCTTTCTTGCGTGAGTAATGATTTTGGCTATGAATATGTTTTCTCGCGCTATGTGGAATCTGTGGGGCGTGCAGGGGACGTACTGCTGGGGATCTCCACTTCCGGAAATTCTGGTAACGTCATCAAAGCGATCGAAGCTGCCCGCGCTCAGGGCATGAAAGTTATTACCCTGACCGGTAAAGACGGCGGTAAAATGGCAGGCTCTGCGGACGTTGAAATCCGCGTACCGCATTTTGGCTATGCCGACCGCATTCAGGAAATCCATATTAAAGTGATACATATCCTGATTATGCTGATCGAAAAAGAGATGGTTAAAGCTTAAAAGGCTATTTTGTTAGCCATTTTGAACCCGGTCAGTGCTCAGACAAAACTCACCGAGTTTTGAACGCCCTTCAGGGCGGCCCGGAGGGTGAGCGTAGCGAATCATCCTCACGTACATGAAGTACGCTCCGGTTTCTGTGCGCTGGCCGTGTCCAAACTGACAGCACCAGTAACGCCTTTTATGTTTCAGTAAGTGGTATGAGGTGATCTATGTGCGAACTGCTCGGGATGAGCGCGAATGTGCCAACTGATATTTGTTTCAGCTTTACCGGGCTGGTTCAGCGCGGTGGCGGAACCGGGCCGCATAAGGACGGCTGGGGAATTACCTTTTATGAAGGTAAAGGCTGTCGCACATTTAAAGATCCGCAGCCTAGCTTTCAATCGCCCATCGCTAAGCTGGTGCAGGAATACCCCATTAAATCCTGCTCGGTTATCGCCCATATTCGTCAGGCCAACCGCGGTATTGTCGCGCTGGAAAATACTCATCCCTTTACCCGCGAACTCTGGGGACGTAACTGGACCTATGCGCATAACGGCCAGCTGGAGGGGTATGAGTCTCTCGAGACGGGAAATCTGTATCCTGTCGGGGAAACCGATAGCGAAAAGGCGTTCTGCTGGCTGCTACATAGCATCACCGAACGCTATCCGGAAATGCCGGGAGACATGGTTGAGGTTTTCCGGTTTATCGCCACGCTCGCCGGGGAGCTGCGTGAAAAAGGCGTGTTTAACATGCTGCTCTCCGATGGGCGCTACGTCATGGCGTTTTGCTCAACGAATTTATACTGGATTACGCGACGGGCACCGTTTGGCGTAGCGACGCTGCTGGATCAGGATGTCGAGATTGACTTTCAACGCGAGACCACACCGAATGATGTGGTCACCGTTATCGCCACCCAGCCGCTGACCGGTAACGAAACCTGGCATAAAATCATGCCAGGCGAGTGGGCGCTATTTTGCCTCGGGGACCGTGTAGTTTGAAGCAAGCTGTGGCTGAACGACTTCGTGGCTGAGCGGTTTGCTCACTACGTAGCGGCCATCGACTACGGAAACCACCGGCGGCTTGTGCGTCAGGCGGAAGTAATCATACCCGGGTTTCAGCTGCTTCCAGAAATCCGCGAAGTAGGAAAACTTGTGGCGCGCCATGTTGGCATCGGTCATGCGGAAAGGATAAATACTCACCTGAACGTTGGGCTGACCAAAAACTAAGGCGCCGGTGACGAACTGGAAAATCTCGTCAATGCCGGTATCGGTCATGGCGTAGCAGCCGACCGATACGCAGGCGCCGTGAATCATCAGATATTTGCCTTCGTAACCATGCGCCCGATCGTAGGCGTTCGGAAAGCCGATATTGATCGCTTTATAGAAACGACTATCGGGTTTTAACTGGTTACGGGAAACATTGTAAAAACCTTCCGGGCTTTTGAAGTCGCCCTGACGCTGCTTTGGCCCGAGACCGCCGGAGTAGTTACAAATGCGGTAGCTGTCGAGAAGCTGCCAGGTTTCGCCCATCTTGACGTAAAGATCGAGCATGCGCTCTTCTTTAAAGATCTCAATGTAGACCGGCGAGCCCATGAGCTGCTGCTTATACTCTTTGCTCATCGGCGTTGTCGAGCTGTTACTGCTAAGTAGCCCTGCGAATGAAACGCATGGCAACAGAAGCATCGCAATAAATAATGCGATTTTGCGCATACTACTTGTTCCTTGATAAAACAAATAACCACATTGCCAGGACGGCAAGAGAGACCCGAAATCAGAGTATTCTGGTTTTAGAGCGCTCACATTAGCATCACGGCATTTTTTCGCAAGCACGACGTGCTGCGTTTACGTCTGAGTTTTCCGTTATAGCGAATCCTGGGGCAAAGCGCAGTCAGAACTTTGCGTAATAGCTCGCATTTTAGAACCACTTAGTGGCGGTTTGTCTACAGGCGCAGCTCACGAAATGTTACACTTGGCCTGCTAACTGTTCAGGGTAAGAAAGGATGCTTCTCTCCCGTCTTGTGAATCACCAGGACTATGATGTTCCTTTCTTCCTCATATATTCCATTAATTATGCTGGCCTCGGCCTGAAACCGGGGTTTAAGTAACGGATACCTGCTAACGATATGATTAAAATCACGAAAGGGCTGAATTTGCCCATAGCTGGCATGCCATCACAGCAGATTTCTTCGAAGACTGCGGTCAAGCGCGTTGCGCTGTTGGGTGAAGAGTACATCGGTATGCGCCCATCAATGGCGGTGCGTGAAGGGGACCGGGTGCAAAAAGGTCAACTTCTGTTCGAAGATAAAAAAAATCCTGGCGTGCGTTTTACTGCACCTGCGAGTGGAACCGTCAGCGCCATTCATCGCGGCGAGCGCCGGGTTCTGCAGTCGGTCGTTATTGATGTGGATGGCGAAGAGTCCGTTCATTTTCCCCGCTATGAATTAGCCGAACTTGCCGGATTGACGCGCGAGAGCGTTCAGCAGCAGCTGCTGGAGTCCGGGCTGTGGACGGCATTTCGCACCCGCCCTTTCAGTAAAATACCTGCGCCGGGCAGCGTTCCTGCGGCCATTTTTGTCACCGCGATAGACACGAATCCGCTGGCGGCCGATCCTCAGCCAATCATTCTGGCCCAGCGCGAAGCGTTTGACGCCGGTTTGACGCTGTTGACGCGGTTGACCGACGGTAAAGTTCACGTGTGTCAGGCTGGCGGCGGCAAGCTTGGCGGGCATCCTGTCGGCCAGGTGACCTTTAATCAGTTTGCCGGTCCGCATCCGGCCGGGCTGGCGGGGACTCACATTCATTTTCTTGAGCCGGTCAGCCTGAAAAAGCAGATCTGGCATCTTAACTATCAGGATGTTATCGCCGTCGGCAAAGTGTTCCTTGAAGGGGAGTTGTACAACGAACGCATCGTTGCTCTTGGCGGCCCGCAGGTCAAAGAGCCTCGTTTGTTAAAGACCTGCTTAGGCGCCAGCCTTGATGAACTGCTTGAAGATGAGCTGCTGGACGATGAAAACCGCATTATCTCTGGTTCAGTCCTCAGCGGAACCCATGCGCGCGGGCCTCATGCTTTCCTTGGGCGCTTTCATTTACAGATAAGCGTTGTGAAAGAGGGGCGCGAGAAAGAGCTATTCGGCTGGGTGATGCCGGGGAAAGATAAATTCTCCATTACCCGTACCACCGTCGGCCACTTTCTGAAGCGTAAGCTATTTAATTTCTCGACGGATACCAACGGCGGCGAGCGGGCTATGGTACCGATTGGCAACTATGAGCGAGTGATGCCGCTGGATATTCTGCCCACCATGCTGCTGCGCGATTTGCTGGCGGGCGATACCGACAGCGCGCAGGCGCTGGGCTGTCTGGAACTGGATGAAGAAGACCTGGCGCTTTGCACCTACGTTTGTCCCGGCAAGTATGAATATGGTCCGGCATTGCGCAGCGTGTTAACCCAGATTGAGCAGGAAGGATAAGTGATGGGCTTAAAGCAACTGTTTGACAAACTTGAGCCGCACTTTACGCACGGCGGCAAGCTGGAAAAATACTACCCGTTGTTCGAAGCGACGGCGACCCTGTTCTATACACCCGGTCAGGTGACGCGCGGAGCGGCGCACGTCAGAGACGCCATCGACCTTAAGCGGATGATGATACTGGTGTGGTTCGCCGTTTTCCCGGCGATGTTCTGGGGAATGTATAACGTTGGTCTGCAGACCATACCGGCACTGGCTAAATTATATAGCGCTGAACAGCTGCAGCAGGTCATCGCCGGGAACTGGCACTACAGCATTGCCCAGTGGCTGGGGGTAAACTTCACCGCTGATGCCGGCTGGCTCAGTATGATGACGCTGGGTGCGGTATTTTTCCTGCCTATCTACATCACCGTGTTTCTTGTCGGTGGGTTCTGGGAAGTCCTGTTTGCTATCGTGCGTAAGCACGAAATAAACGAAGGCTTCTTCGTGACCTCAATCCTGTTCGCGCTGATTGTACCGCCATCGCTGCCACTATGGCAGGCTGCGCTCGGGATCACGTTTGGCGTCGTCATGGCCAAGGAGATCTTTGGCGGAACCGGGCGTAACTTTCTCAACCCGGCGCTGGCGGGGCGGGCCTTTCTGTTCTTTGCCTGGCCGGCGCAAATTTCCGGCGATCTGGTGTGGACCGCAGCGGATGGTTTTTCCGGCGCGACGCCGCTGTCCCAGTGGGCTAGCGGCGGCGGTGAATCGCTGGTTAATGTCACAAGCGGACAGCCGGTAAGCTGGATGGATGCCTTCCTCGGCAATATTCCGGGCTCGATTGGCGAGGTTTCGACGCTGATGATTCTGATCGGCGGCGCCATCATCATTTTCGGTCGCGTGGCTTCCTGGCGCATTGTCGCTGGGGTATTCCTCGGCATGGTGGCTACCGCGACGCTGTTTAACTTCATTGGCTCTGATACCAACCCGATGTTTGCCATGCCGTGGTACTGGCATCTGGTTCTCGGCGGTTTTGCTTTCGGCATGATGTTTATGGCGACGGATCCGGTGTCCGCGTCGTTTACGGATAAGGGTAAATGGAGCTACGGCCTGCTGATCGGCGTGATGTGCGTCCTGATTCGCGTCGTCAACCCGGCCTATCCGGAAGGGATGATGCTGGCGATCCTCTTCGCCAACCTCTTTGCGCCGCTGTTCGATTACCTGGTGGTGCGGGCCAATATTAAGCGGAGGAAGTCGCGTGGCTGAGAATAAAAGTAACGATAGCATCGGCAAAACGCTGCTGGTGGTGCTGGTGCTTTGCCTGGTCTGCTCAATCGTGGTCGCCGGTTCTGCCGTCGGGCTAAAATCGCGCCAGCAGGAGCAGCGCGCGCTTGATAAACAGCGCAATATCCTGGCGGTTGCCGGTCTGATGAAGCAGGGAATGAGCGCAGATGAAGTGGCCGATATTTTTAAGGCCCGCATCTCTCCACGATTAGTCGATCTCGCTAGCGGGGAGCTGCTGGATAAAGACCCGAGCAAATTTAATCAGGCCCAGGCCCTGAAAGATCCGCAGCAGAGCTTGCAGCTGGAAGCCAGCCAGGATCCGGCGGGTATTAAACGCCGCAGTAATATCGCCGAAATATATCTGGTGCGTGATGAAAAACAGCAGATTCAGGAAGTCGTACTCCCTATTTACGGCAACGGTCTGTGGTCGGTGATGTACGCGTTTGTGGCGCTGGAAACCGATGGCCGTACGGTAAAAGGGATCACTTATTACGATCATGGCGAAACGCCGGGGCTGGGCGGGGAAATTGAAAACCCCAACTGGCGCCAGCAGTTCGTCGGTAAACAGGTGCTTGATGATAAAGGGATGCCTGCGCTGAGAATCGTCAAAGGCGGCGCGCGTCCTGGCGACCTGCACGCCGTTGATGGCCTGTCGGGCGCAACGCTGACATCAAACGGCGTGCAGCATAGCTTTGATTTCTGGATGGGCAAACTGGGCTTTGGCCCATTCCTGCAAAAGGTGCGAGAAGGGGAGCTGAATAATGGCTGATTTGGGCGACATGAAAGAAATGAAGCGCGTGCTGGTGGGGCCGCTTATCGCTAATAACCCTATCACTCTGCAGGTACTGGGCGTCTGCTCCGCGCTGGCGGTGACCACCAAGCTGGAGACCGCTTTTGTAATGACCATTGCGGTGACGCTGGTTACGGCATTCTCCAGCATGTTTATCTCCATGATTCGCCACCACATTCCGAATAGCGTGCGCATCATTGTACAGATGGCGATTATCGCTTCGCTGGTTATCGTCGTCGATCAGGTGCTACGCGCGTTTGCCTATGAGATCTCGAAACAGCTTTCGGTTTTCGTCGGTTTGATCATCACTAACTGTATCGTGATGGGGCGCGCCGAAGCCTATGCCATGAAGTCGCCGCCGTTGGCGAGCTTTATGGACGGTATTGGCAACGGTCTGGGATACGGGGCGATCCTAATCATCGTCGGTTTCCTGAGAGAGCTGATCGGCAGTGGTAAGCTATTCGGTATTACTGTGCTGGAAACGGTGCAGAACGGCGGCTGGTATCAGCCAAATGGTCTGTTTCTTCTGGCACCCAGTGCGTTCTTCATTATCGGTTTGTTGATTTGGGCGGTGCGCAGCTGGAAGCCTGAACAGCAGGAAAAGGAGTAACCGACCATGGCTCACTACATTAGCCTGTTTGTCCGCGCCGTGTTTGTTGAAAACATGGCGCTGGCCTTCTTCCTGGGAATGTGTACCTTCCTCGCCGTGTCGAAAAAGGTCTCAACCGCTTTCGGTCTCGGCGTTGCGGTAACGGTCGTACTCGGACTGGCGGTACCGATCAATAACCTCGTGTATAACCTCGTGCTGCGCGACGGCGCGCTGGTGGAAGGCGTTGACTTAAGCTTTCTGAACTTCATCACCTTTATTGGCGTGATTGCCGCGCTGGTACAAATTCTGGAGATGATCCTCGATAAGTACTTCCCGACGCTTTATAACGCGCTGGGGATCTTTCTGCCGCTGATTGCCGTTAACTGTGCGATTTTTGGCGGCGTCTCCTTCATGGTACAGCGCGACTATAACTTCACCGAATCCATCGTTTACGGCTTTGGTTCCGGCGTCGGCTGGCTGCTGGCGATTGTGGCGATGGCGGGTATTCGCGAAAAAATGAAATACGCAAACGTGCCTGCGGGTCTGCGCGGGTTAGGGATCACCTTTATTACCACGGGTCTGATGGCGCTGGGCTTTATGTCATTCTCCGGTGTGCAGCTATAAGGGCGGAAAGTATGGAAATAATTCTTGGCGTAGTGATGTTCACGCTGATCGTCCTGGTGCTATCCGGGCTGATATTGGCCGCGCGTTCGAAGCTGGTGAATGCGGGCGATGTGGTCATTGAAATCAATAACGAAGCGGATAAACAGATCCGTACTCCGGCGGGTGACAAGCTGCTGAATACGCTCTCCAGCAACGGAATCTTCGTCTCGTCGGCCTGCGGTGGGGGCGGCTCCTGCGGCCAATGCCGGGTGACGGTGAAAGAGGGCGGCGGTGATATCCTGCCTACCGAACTTTCTCATATCACCAAGCGTGAGGCGAGAGAGGGATGCCGCCTGGCCTGCCAGGTCGCGGTGAAGCAGAACATGAAAATTGAGCTGCCGGAGGAGATTTTTGGCGTTAAGAAGTGGGAATGTGAAGTTATCTCGAACGATAACAAAGCCACTTTTATCAAAGAGCTGAAGCTGCGCGTGCCGGACGGCGACGCGGTTCCGTTCCGCGCAGGCGGGTATATTCAGATCGAATGTCCATCGCACAAGGTCGCTTATGCTGACTTTGACGTTCCGGATGAGTATCGCGGCGATTGGGATAAATTTAATCTCTTCCGCTATGTCTCGGATGTAAAAGAGCCTACGTTACGCGCCTACTCCATGGCTAACTATCCGGAAGAGAGGGGCATCATCATGCTCAACGTGCGTATCGCAACCCCGCCGCCGCAGGTACCTGATGCGCCTCCGGGAATTATGTCTTCCTATATCTGGTCGTTGAAGCCGGGCGATAAAGTGACGATTTCCGGGCCGTTTGGGGAATTTTTTGCCAAAGAAACGGACGCTGAAATGGTCTTTATCGGCGGCGGTGCCGGGATGGCGCCGATGCGCTCGCATATTTTCGATCAGCTTAAGCGCCTGCACAGTAAGCGTAAAATCAGCTTCTGGTACGGCGCGCGCTCTCTGCGAGAAATGTTCTATGATGACGAATTCGAGCAGCTGGCACGTGAAAATCCGAACTTTACCTTCCACGTGGCGCTCTCCGATCCGCAGCCTGAAGATAACTGGACCGGTCATACCGGCTTTATTCACAACGTCCTGTATGAAAACTATCTGCGCGATCACCCGGCGCCGGAAGATTGTGAATTCTATATGTGCGGGCCGCCGGTGATGAACGCCGCGGTCATCAAAATGCTGAAAGATCTCGGCGTTGAGGATGAAAACATCATGCTCGACGATTTTGGAGGCTAATGATGCTGACGGTATTTGTCGCGACCTTTGTGATTTTCGCGCTGGTTATTCTGGGAATGTCGCTCGGGTATCTGATCAAGCGAAAAACTATCCAGGGCAGCTGCGGGGGGATCTCATCGCTGGGTCTGGAAAAGGTCTGCGACTGCCCTGAGCCCTGCGATGCGCGTAAAAAACGCATGGCACGCGAAGCGCAGCGCAATCAGGATCGCATCATTTAACTAGCAGGCCGCACCGTGCGGCCTTTTTTGATTTACCACGTTTTCGCTTTTGCCGGTGAGTCAACCATTACGCCGTCGGCGCCAAGCTCGCTTGCCGTACGAAAATCATCAGCATTATTAATGCCGAAGAATATGATATGGGCTTTGCCCTGTGAGCGGAAACAGTCCATCGCTTCTTTATCCCAGGTGAGTGTGGCCGGCGATACGCCTTCGCCCAGGGTGAACTTCTCGATGACTTCTACTTTGCGTTTCAGCTCAAGGCCGTACCAGTGCTCGTCCCCTGGTGAGTTGGTGGGCTGACACTGGTGGCTAAGAGAAATGGTCGCCAGCTTTGTTCGCGTTTCGTCCCGGCTGACGAAATGGGGAATTGACTCTGGTAGCGCTGCGATATAGCGAGCGTCCGTTGAATACACGCGTACGCGGGCGAGGCTATGGGTTTTATTTAACACATCGCCAAGCCGAGCCGCCATTATCGCAGGGTCGGCATCAGGCGATTTGATATCGATGTAAAAGAAGGTCTCCGGCCACTGTTCCAGCACCGATTGTAGCGTGGGAATCGTTGCATTTTTACCGCGCCAGGGGTGAGTTTCATCGCCCCATTTCCACCCCGCGTCCATGCGTGCCAGTTCGGCTGCGCTATAGCTTGAGATTTTCCCTGTATGATTAGTCAGCGCGGAAAGATCGCCAGGACGATATAAAACCGGGACGCCATCCTGGCTTAATTGCACCGTTATCCAGATCGCCTCGGCCTTATTTTCCAGGGCGAGTTTTATTGCTGGAAGTGTATTTTCCGGGGCATCGCCGGTACCTCCGCGATGAGCAATAAGCTGAGGTGCTGCGCAGGCGCTGCTGGCAATAAGTAAACCGAGCGCAGTTACTATTGATTTCATGATTGGGTTTTACCTTATTTATTAATATAACTATATGAAAAATAAATCATATTTGTTGCATTTTTATGTTGTAGCACGTTTTTTAAGGTTGTGGATTTAAAAAGATTAAATTTCGCCATAGTTTGCTATACTGTATGCATGTACAGTCTAAGGTTTGGCTATGCGTAAAATCATCCATGTAGATATGGACTGCTTCTTCGCAGCGGTTGAAATGCGTGATAACCCGGCGCTGCGCGATATCCCTATCGCCATTGGCGGCAGTCGGGTACAGCGCGGCGTTATCAGTACGGCTAACTATCCGGCGCGTAAGTTCGGCGTGCGCAGCGCTATGCCTACCGCCACCGCCCTGAAACTTTGCCCACACCTGACGCTCCTTCCCGGCCGTTTCGACGCTTACAAAGAGGCCTCGAACCATATCCGGGAGATTTTTTCCCGCTATACCTCGTTAATCGAACCCCTATCGCTGGATGAAGCCTATCTTGACGTCAGCGACAGCGTCCATTGTCAGGGGTCAGCAACGCTGATGGCGCAGGAGATCCGTGAGACCATCCATCGCGAGCTCAATCTGACTGCTTCTGCCGGCATTGCGCCGGTAAAATTTTTGGCAAAAATCGCCTCGGATCTGAATAAACCTGACGGCCAGTTTGTCATTGCGCCGCACCAGGTAGCGGAGTTTGTCAAAACGCTGTCGCTGTCGAAGATCCCGGGCGTCGGCAAAGTCTCCGCCGCGAAGCTGGAAAGCATGGGCCTGAGAACCTGCGAAGATGTACAGAACAGCGATCTGGCAATGTTGCTCAAGCGCTTTGGTAAATTCGGGCGAATATTGTGGGAACGCAGCCACGGCATTGATGAACGAGAAATCAGCAGCGAGCGCCAGCGCAAATCGGTGGGGGTTGAGCGAACCCTGATAGAGGATATCCACGAATGGGCGGAGTGTGAGTCGATTATTGAGAACCTCTATCCAGAACTTGAACGGCGCCTGGCGAAAGTTAAACCGGATTTGCGGATTGCTCGCCAGGGGGTCAAGCTGAAGTTTAATGATTTCCAGCTCACGACCCAGGAGCATGTCTGGCCCCGGCTGAATAAAGATGATTTGATTTCTACCGCGCATAAAACCTGGCACGAGCGGCGCGGAGGTCGGGGAGTCAGGCTGGTGGGGCTACATGTGACGCTGCTTGATCCGCAGCTGGAGCGACAACTCGTTTTGGGACTGTAACAATGTTAACAATAAGAATGTACGAAGAGCGGGATTTTCCGGCGCTATGCGCACTATTTTTACGCGCCGTTAAAGAGACAGCCAGCGCCGATTATTCCCCCCGGCAAATTGCCGCCTGGGCGCAGGTTGATGAAGCCCGCTGGCGGCAAAAACTCGCGGCGTCACGCGTACTGGTGGCAATAAATGATGCCTCGCCGGTCGGGTTTATTACCGCCGTAGATGACTATATCGATTTACTCTTCGTTTCTCCCGACTATAGCCGCCAGGGCGTCGCCAGCGCGCTGCTCAATACGCTATTGAGGCAGCTTCCTGAGCGCATTTATACGGTAGAGGCCAGTATTACGGCAAAGCCCTTTTTTGCGCGTCATGGCTTCACGGTTATTCAGCCACAGGAAGTGGAGGCGCGGGGTGAACGTTTTCTTAATTATTTGATGCGGCGGCAAATCGGCTTGCAATAGATTTAACGCCTGATTACTATACGCGCACTTTCACCTATTTATTAACTGCAAAGGAGGTTCACCATGAATACAGATTTCCAGAACGCACTTTGCAGGCCTTCCCAGGAATAACTCTCTTTTTTGCCCTGGTAACGTCTGCCACATCCTTTATTTATTTTTTAATATGGATTGGTATATGGGCAATAATGTTCATTATACGTCTGAATCTATTTCTTATATTCGTTCAGACGATCTGTGGATCGAAGGTTTAGCGATCCAACAATTACACACGACGGCAAATTTACCCCACATGCAGCGCGTGGTGGGAATGCCAGACTTACATCCCGGGCGTGGCTATCCCATCGGCGCAGTCTTCTTCTCGCTGGGCCATCTCTACCCGGCACTGGTGGGTAACGATATCGGCTGCGGCATGGCGCTGTGGCAAACGGATATCCTCGCGCGAAAATACAATGCGGATAAGTTTGAGAAGAAACTGTCCGCTATGGAGGACGTTGCGCAAGCAAGCTGGCTGGACGAGCATCTGCCGGAACATTTATTGACCCATCCCTGGCGCAGCGCCCTGGGATCGATTGGCGGCGGTAACCATTTCGCTGAACTGCAGCAGGTGGAGCAGGTTGTGGATAACGACCGTTTCCAGCAGGCCGGCCTTGATGCTCAGCGCCTGCTGCTGCTGGCGCACAGCGGATCGCGCGGCCTCGGGCAATCCATACTGCAGCGCCATATTGCGGCTTTTTCGCACGATGGCCTGGCGGAAGGTAGCGCTGCGGCTCGGGATTATCTGGCAGAACATGATGATGCGCTGGCTTTTGCACGCGTGAATCGTTATCTGATTGCCACCCGCATCCTGCAACAGATACGGGCCGACGGACGGAGCGTACTGGATATCGCGCATAACTTTGTCGAGTCCTGTTCTGTTGACGGGCTGCAGGGTTGGCTGCATCGCAAAGGGGCTACGCCGGACGACCGGGGCCTGGTGATAATCCCGGGCTCTCGCGGGGACCACAGCTGGCTGGTGCAGCCTGTTACCCGCGAGGAGACCCTGCATTCGCTGGCGCATGGCGCCGGGCGGAAATGGATGCGAACCGAATGCAAAGGGCGCCTGTCCGGCAAATATACGCCGGCTCAGCTGGCGCGCACCGAGCTGGGAAGCAGGGTGATCTGCCGCGATCGTCAGCTGATCTATGAAGAAGCGCCGCAGGCGTATAAATCCGTGGAAAGCGTACTTAACTGTCTGGTGCAGGCCGGACTGGTCGAACCGATCGCCCGTCTGCGTCCGCTGCTGACGCTGAAAACCAGCGGAGGGAAAAGCGCATGATTTTATTGCAACTCTCTTCCGCTCAGGGGCCGGATGAATGCTGTCTGGCGGTGAAACTGACGTTGGAGCGGCTCATAAAGGAAGCCGCAGAGCGGCGGCTTTCCCTGACGCTGCTGGAAAGTGAGCCAGGACGTCATGCCGGCACCCTGCGTTCTGTTCTGCTTTCGCTGAATGGCGACGGCGCGTTTGCTTTCAGCGAAAGCTGGCGCGGCACTTTGCAATGGGTCTTTTCCAGTCCGTTCAGGCCGCATCACGGGCGCAAAAACTGGTATGTTGGCGTAGGGCGCTTTTCCTGCGATGAACAGATGCTCTCCAGCGAGATCCGTTTTGAAACGCTGCGCTCTTCCGGGCCTGGCGGGCAGCACGTGAACAAGACCGATTCCGCGGTGCGCGCCATTCATACGGCAAGCGGCATCAGCGTAAAGGTGCAGTCGGAGCGGAGTCAGCATGCGAACAAACGGCTGGCGCGTCTGCTGATTGCCTGGAAGCTGGAACAGCAGCGGCAGAATGAGAGTGCGGCGTTGAAGTCTGAGCGGAGAATGTTCCATCATCAGATTGAGCGCGGTAATCCGCTGCGAACGTTTAGCGGGCGTTAATGAGCGAGTCGTTATAAAGAAAAGGCCCACTTCCTGAGGAGTGGGCCTTTGTTGTCTTACTTCGCCGGAATGGATTTCAGCAGCTCAGTCAGCAGCGTCCAGTACTGGCCCACGCTTTCGATATGCACCTGTTCATCCGGAGAGTGAGGGCCAGTAATGGTTGGCCCGATGGAAACCATATCCAGTTCCGGATACGGTTTCTTGAACAGACCGCACTCCAGGCCCGCGTGGATAATCTGGATATTCGGCGTTTTGTTGAACAGACGCTGATAGGTTTCACGTACCAGATGCATCACCGGAGAGTTGGCGTCCGGCTGCCAGCCTGGATAGGCGCCTTTGGCTTCGGTTTTCGCACCGGCCAGCTTGCCCAGAGAGTCCAGCATGCTCACGACGTAATCTTTACCGCTGTCAATCAGCGAACGAATCAGGCAGTGAATCTGCACGTTGTCGCTGGTCATGGTCACCACGCCGACGTTCAGAGAGGTTTCCACCACCCCTTTTGCCACGTCAGAGTTGCGGATGACGCCGTTCGGCGTGGCGTTAAGCAGGCGCACAAAGGTATCACGAGATTGAGTCGTAAGCGCAGGCTGGCCATTTTCCGCCGACTCCAGCAGCACAGCGAGATTTTTCTCTTTAGCCGCCAGCTCGTTTTGCAGGATCTCCTGGTACTCATTCGCTCGCGCTTTCAGCGTTTCCGCTTTGTCCGCGGCTACGGCTACCGTCGCGAACGCTTCGCGCGGGATGGCGTTGCGCAGGGTGCCGCCATTGAAATCGACCAGGCGCAGATCGAGCTCTTCAGCATGGCCCGCCAGGAAGCGTGCCAGCAGTTTGTTCGCATTGCCTAAACCGACGTGGATCTCGCCGCCGGAGTGGCCGCCTTTCAGCCCTTTAAGGGTCAGTTTAAAGCTCTGGAAACCGGCCGGAACGGCTTCACGGGTCAGCGCCAGGTCAGAGGTGAAGTCGATCCCACCCGCGCAGCCCATGTAAATTTCACCCTCTTCTTCGGAGTCGGTGTTGATCAGGATATCCGCCTGCAGCCAGTTGGGCTGCAGGCCAAAGGCGCCGTCCATACCGGCTTCTTCCGTCATGGTCAGCAGCACTTCCAGCGGGCCATGAACAACGTTGTCGTCAGCCAGCACCGCCAGCGCGGAAGCCATGCCGATACCGTTATCGGCGCCCAGAGTCGTGCCGCGCGCTTTGACCCACTCGCCGTCGATGTAAGGTTGAATCGGGTCCTGAGTGAAGTCGTGAACGGTATCGTTGTTTTTCTGCGGCACCATATCGAGGTGCGCCTGCAGCACTACCGGTTTGCGGTTTTCCATACCGGCAGTGGCGCCTTTACGAATCAGAATGTTGCCAACCTGGTCGCGTTCCGCGTGTAAGCCTTTTTCTTTTGCCCAGCCCATAATGTGCTCAGCGAGCTGTTCTTCGTGATAGGACGGGTGGGGAATAGAGCAGATTTTGGCAAAAATATCCCACAGCGGCTGAGGGGATAATTGAGACAGTTCAGACACGATGAGTCTCCTTACAATCATCTGCAAAAGTCGTTTGCAGATCGAGGGTTAGCAATCGAATACACTACAAGCCCGGGCTTGCGCGATGGGGTTGAGAATACCACTTTCCGCGTACTCTGGTAGTGTAAACCACGTAAAAAGAGTCGTCGTGGCCGCTTAACGCTGGTTTTTAGCGCGTCAGATCTCTATAATCTCGCGCAACCATTTTCCCCCTCGAACATTATTTAAGCCGTATTACACAGGCTGGGACACTTCACATGAGCGAAAAATACGTCGTCACCTGGGACATGTTGCAGATTCACGCCCGCAAGCTGGCAACCCGCCTGCTGCCGGTTGAACAGTGGAAAGGCATTATTGCCGTTAGCCGCGGCGGTCTGGTACCGGGAGCACTACTGGCGCGTGAACTGGGTATTCGTCATGTTGACACCGTTTGCATCTCAAGCTACGACCACGATAACCAGCGTGAGCTGACGGTTCTGAAACGTGCAGAAGGCGACGGCGAAGGCTTCATCGTTATCGATGACCTGGTCGATACCGGCGGTACCGCCGTTGCTATCCGCGAAATGTATCCTAAAGCGCATTTTGTCACTATTTTCGCAAAACCGGCCGGTCGTCCGCTGGTTGACGATTATGTTATTGATATTCCGCAGGATACCTGGATTGAACAGCCGTGGGATATGGGCGTGGTGTTCGTACCGCCTATCGCAGGTCGTTAATTTCCCGCATAAATGCTAATTACCACGCCCGGTTTTGCCGGGCGTGGTTTTTTTTACCCTTGCGCAGGTTACAATAGCTTCAGTGGCAACATGATGGAGGCTGCACATGTCCCAGGCTAACCTTAGCGAAACGCTGTTTAAACCCCGATTCAAACATCCGGAAACCTCTACGCTGGTGCGCCGGTTCAATACCGGAGCGCAGCAACCGATCCAGTCCGCGCTCAGCGGCAATAACGTTGATCACTGGTATCGATTGATTAATCGCCTGATGTGGATCTGGCGTGGCGTGACGCCGCAGGAAATCCTCGACGTGCAGGCGCGCATCGTCATGAGCGATGCGGAGCGAACCGATCCGGAGCTTTACGATACGGTTGTCGGCTATCGCGGCGGCAACTGGATCTTTGAATGGGCGAAACAGGCGATGGACTGGCAGCAAAAGGCCGGCCAGGAAGAGGATCTGCTCATCAGTGGCCGCCACTGGCTGCATGCGGCAAACCTGTACAGCATTGCCGCCTATCCGCACATTAAAGGCGATGAGCTGGCGGAACAGGCGCAGGTGCTGGCATACCGGGCTTACGAAGAGGCGGCTCAGCGGCTGCCCGGCAAGCTGCGCGAGCTGGAGTTTTCCATCCCTGGCGCGGCGCCGATCACCGGGTTCCTGCATATGCCGCCAGGCGAGGGGCCGTTCCCGACGGTGCTGATGTGCGGCGGCCTTGACGCGCTCCAGACCGATTATTACAACCTGTATGAGAACTATTTTGCGCCATTGGGCATCGCTATGCTGACCGTGGATATGCCTTCAATTGGTTTCTCGTCAAAATGCAAGCTGACCCAGGATACGAGTATGCTGCACCAGTATGTGCTGCAGCATCTGGCCAATGTGCCATGGGTCGATCATACCCGCGTGGCCGCCTTTGGTTTCCGTTTTGGCGCCAACATTGCCGTACGGCTGGGCTATCTGGAATCCCAGCGCCTGAAGGCGGTTGCCTGCCTGGGCCCGGTGGTGCACGGCCTGCTGGTGGATCCGCTGCATCAGGGACGGGTGCCGGAAATGTATCTTGACGTTCTGGCTTCGCGTCTGGGAATGCACGATGCTTCCGACGAAGCGCTGCGCGTGGAGCTTAACCGCTACTCCCTGAAGGTTCAGGGACTGCTGGGGCGCCGCTGCCCTACGCCAATGCTTTCGGGCTTCTGGAAAGACGATCCGTTCAGCCCGGAAGAGGAGTCGCGATTGATCACTTCATCCTCATCCGACGGCAAGCTGCTGGAGATCCCGTTCAATCCGGTTTATCGCAATTTCGATCACGCCCTACGGCAGATCGCCCGCTGGATTAGCCATAGATTTAGTTAATATATTGCTAAATTCTATCGATTTGGTAACGTCATGGCATCACCAAAGGAGATTGCAATGACGTTACCGAGTGGACACCTAAAGAGTAAGCTGATTAAGAAATTCACGGCGCTGGGCCCTTACATCCGTGAGGAGCAATGTGAAGACAACCGCTTCTTTTTCGATTGCCTGGCAGTTTGCGTCAACGTAAAACCGGCGCCTGAAAAACGCGAATTCTGGGGATGGTGGATGGAGATGGAAGCGCAGGCATCGCGCTTCACCTATAGCTACCAGTTTGGATTATTCGATAAAGAAGGCGACTGGCGTCCGGTCGCGATTGACGATCCTGAAGTCACCGAAAAGCTCGAAAAGACGCTGCGCGATTTTCACCAACGAGCCGAAGCGCTATTGGCAACGTTTAACCTTAAGCTGGAACCTGCTGATGATTTTAGCGAGCCGGTTAAGCTGAGAGCCTAAGAGTCAACCTTCTGTTGCCATCCGGCTAGCAATAAAACCCGCGTTTCTACCAGCGTGGGTTTTGTCCCCAGGCAAACCCACACTAATTGCCGTTTAATACCCGATAGGGTTGACCGACGGCAATCATGCCTGCGGCCAGATCTTTGGTCACTACCGTGCCTGCCCCGACTTTGACGTTATCGCCTAGCGTGACCGCGCCGATCACCACGGCGTGGGCGCCAAATTCTACGTTATCGCCGATTCGCGGGCTGTTGCCTTCCTGACCCTGGCTATCGGTCACGCTGCCAATAGTGACCCCCTGGCGCAGAGTACAATTTTGGCCGATGATCGTTCCCCGATTAATAACGATGCAGTGCGGATGAAACAGCTTCAGCCCATATCCAATGCGCGCTCGCCACGGCAGCTCAATGCAAAATAAACACTCGTTAATCACGATATTGAGAATAACGAAGGGAATTGCGCAGATCTTCCACAGCGGGTTACGACTGCGGTAGAGCGTTGCCAGACGATAGAGCAGAAGCGCGATTTTCGCTTTAATGCCGCCGCAGGATTTGATTTCCCGTCCGACCAGCCTGATAGCCTCAAACATGGTTATTCCTTAAGGTTAAACGAAGCCAGTGAATACCATCCGTCACCGGTTTGACCTTCGTTAGCAAGTTGTATACGCGGTAGATTTTGATGGTTGGTCAGCGCCGCTTCCAGGCGGTACTGGCCGTCAGGCAGGCCCGCAGGCAGCGGCAGCGTGACGTTGCTTTGATGGTCGCCGGGCAGCCACTGGCGAACATCGTCCGACGTACGGACTTGCGTCATCGTCGTACCCGCATCATTCACTATTCGCCACTGTACAAGCCACGGGAGATAGGCTGGAGCGACGCCGTCGTTACGCCAGGTAACATTCAGCGTAAGCGGAGTGCCGCTACGCACGGGCGTATCAAATTCCAGCCGGCTCACCCGGTAGCGATAGCCGATACGCAATAATGCGTTATCAACGATATCGCGATAGGCGGCCGGTACCGGACGCGATTTCAGATTCAGGGTACTGGCGTGCTGCGCTAATGCCCAGTCAAAGCTGGCCTGAACCTCCTCGCGGGTATAGTGCTGAACGCTTTCCCACTCCGCCATATAACCGCAAATTTCAAGACTAACGGGAGCGTGCTGCCAGCCAGTGTTAAAACCGGCCCACGCCTTCTGCGCTGCGGCCAGGCGTTGAGGATAGTCATCGCGCATATGGCTCCACTCCGGGGAAAAGTTATGCCAGTCTCCCCAGCAGTCCGCGCGCCATCCGGCGCCCTTTTGGCTGGCCCAGGCCAGCGAGTCGCCGCCGCTGATTAACATAATTTTGGGCGTTTTCGGGAAACTGCTGAAGTGCATATCAACGTAGCGATTGAGCTGTTGCGGAGTGTACTTTTCCATCAACGGCGCGACGTCAGGGAAATTGGAGTTATGCCATTCGCCCCATGAACCCACCATGCCGATATCGACAAACGCCAGTTCAGGATTGCCGTCATAACGCGCGCCGAGGGCGTTAAGCAGCTTTTGCGCATAGGCGATAAAAGTCGGATCGCTGAGATCCGGGACAAAGGTTTTGCCATTTTCGACCCATTGTCCCTGAATGCCTTTGGCGATAAGCCAGGCGGGGATTTTCGAGCCTGATTGTGGCTCATCGAGCGCCATGAAACGTAATCCGACGTTCATTGCCGGCTGATGTTGGGCGGCGACGCTGAAGGCATGATCGATCGGCGCAAAATTATAGACGCCTTCTTCAGGCTCCAGATCGCTCCAGTAAAAGCGATCGTATTCAAATCCGGTGTCCGGATACTCTTTCAGAGAGGGCTTCTGACCATAACCATCGTGGAAACTGGCCACGCCGATCCCAGGATTCGTTAACAGACCGGTGAAGGCCGGCGGGGTGACAACCGTACGTTCAGCCAGTACCGCTGCAGAGGGTATGGCTCCGGCCAGCAGTAGCGCCAAAAGCAGCGCGGCGCGGCGCAGTGAAAAAGAGCTCATCGTTAATTCACTTTATCGTGGAGGTTTACAAACCACGTCCAGATACCCACGTGGAAGTTCTTAAACACATCGATACCCAGCGCAGATTTAAGCATATAGAGCGCCAGCAGCACGGCAAGAATGGCGAACAGTACGGCAAACGTAATCGCCAGGGTGGAAAATATACGCCCGAGCAGCGTGCTTTCTCGCGGAATTTTGCGCAGATCGCGACCGCATAAAAAGACTACAAAATAGCGACGATGCAGAAACGGAAAGCTATGGCGAAAGTCGATACGATGGCGCGACGCCAGGCTCGATCTCACCAGCGCCTGTTCGATACCGCGTTTCTGCTCCGGCGTTAATGAGGCTTCTGTTTCCGGGTCAAGCGCGGAATAAAAGCGCTCGATGACCAGGTCGGATGTTGATTTTGTCACGGTTGACTCTTATTCGTTAATCGCTGATAGACCTGAGCCGTTTTCGCTGCAATGTCCGGCCAGCGGTATTTGGGCATTAACTGGCTGTAATCCACGGTCTCCTCGCCGCTCCAGGACTGCAACTTTTGCGCCAGCGCGGCGACATCACCTGCCGGGAAATAGTCCCCGGCAGGCAGGCCAATCTCCAGGTTAGCGGGGATATCGCTGACGATAACCGGCAGTGACCAGGACATGGCCTCCAGCAGGGCAATAGGCAGCCCTTCATGGTAAGACGGTAGAACAAAAAGCCCGGCCTGTGAGAACAGGGTATGCAACGGATCGCCGCTAATAAAACCGGTCATGATCACCCCCGGGGTAGCGGCCGCCTGTTTCTTCAGCCGCTCGCTATACTCATCCGGATGATCGGCATCGCCAATCAGCACCAGCGGCTGCGAGCAGTTGGCGGCTTTGTGGGCGGCAATCAGATCGTGCAGCCCTTTTTCTTCAACAAAGCGGGCGACGGCGACAACGTATTGCCCGGCTTTGAGAGAGTACTGATCCAACGTGGCCTGCCGGGCCTCTTCGGCGGGAAGCTGCGACTGGCGCACGCCGTTATAGATCACGTTCGCGTTATAACGACCATGTTTGGTCTGAATCAACGTATTAATCACTTCCGAGATAACAATGACCTCGTTGGCATATTTCACCGCCCATTTTTCACCGAGGCGCAGCATCTCCTTCGCCATTTTCCCCCACTTCTGCCGGTCATAGTCCGGGCCGTGGTGGGTAAAAACGACGCGTTTGCCGAGCAGGCGCAGCAGCGGGACCACCAGGCCAGGCCCGACCGCGTGAACGTGCACGACATTTGAACCGTCGAACAGGGTACTGAAGGCGGCCAGCGTAGAGTGAATAATGGCTTCGAACTTGCGGCTTTTGGGCGCCCACAGGCTTTTCAGCTGTACGCCTTTATATTCGCTACGGCGGTAGTCGACGTACGGCGAGCGGGCAATGACGCAGATATCAGCATGATTCTGTTGATAGATTTCGGGATACAAATTCTGGCAATGGGTCTCCACGCCGCCCTGGACGTTCGGTATACCGCGGGTGCCGAGCACCGTCACTTTAAGCTTCATTTCGCTTCCCCCACAAGCTGCTGATAGAGTTCCTGCAGAACCTGCATATGCCGGGCGAGATCGTATTTATCCTCTAACCGCTGGCGTGCGTTAATGCCCATTTCACGCGCCTGCTGAGGATTGGCGGCCAGGCTATCCATGATGCGCGCCAGCGCGTCGGCATCTCCAGGTTCCACCAGATAGCCATCAATGCCATCGCGAATCTGCTCCGGAATACCGCCGATATTGCCGCCGACGACGGGGCGGCCGAACGCCATCGCCTCCAGCACCGACATCGAGCAGTTTTCATAATATTCGGAAGGGACGATCACCGCTCGCGCGCCGCGAATCAGCGCGTTGAGCGCTTCTCCATGGCGCATATAGCCGAGAAATTCCGGACCGCTAAAGCGGGCGCGCAGGTCGCTGCCGAGAGGGCCATCGCCGACGATTTTCAGCGGCATGGACTGCTGCATTTTTTGCTGCGCCAGCGCCAGGGTAGCCACGCCTTTCTCACGGCTCAAGCGGCCGATATAGAGGAAATAATCCCCCGCAGTATCGCCCTGGACCGTGGTGCTGGCATCAATACCGTTGACGATCACATCGATCCGCGACCTGGGTAATTTACGCAGCAGCGTCTGACGCATAAATTCGCTGGGAGCGATAATGCAATCGAGCATGGCGTAATTTTGCGCGAACTTTTGCCAGTAGGCCTCAAGCGAGAGCAGCAGGCTTTTAAAGGTGTCTCCCTGCTGGCAGCGATGGCGAAAGGCATTGCTCACCGAACCGGTAAGACAGTCATCGCAGACGTGGCCATCGCGCAGCATGGTGTAAGATGGACAAACGATTTTATAATCGTGCGCCGTCAGTACCGTTTTGCAGCCAAAGCGTTTAGCGACGCCAATCAATGCGGGCGTCAGCTGATGATAGATATTGTGAAAGTGCACAATATCCGGGCGCTGTTCCAGCAGCAGCGTATTGAGTTTATTGCAGGCCTCGGCGTTGTAGATAAAATCGATACCCGCTTTGAGCTTACCCGTCAGGCCGTGGCTTTGATGATAATCCACGTTATGTACGAAGAAATTCTCCCAGGGCGAAGGCTTATTTTCCGCATGCTGCATGCTAAAGTCGACAACCTGATAGCCGGCTTGCAGCATGGCGTCTCGTTCCTGAAAAAAAACGGTTTCCGCTCCGCCCTTAATAAAGAAGAATTTATTAACGAATAATATTTTCATGTTCTGTCTGGATATGTTTTGGGTTAGAGACGGTCACGGCGGGCTGTTTCAGCGGATCGCGAACGGGGTTAATGACGCCTCGCACCATGCCTGCGGAAAATAACGATAAGTTGATTACGCTCTGGACGCCGTCGCGCAGCGATTTATTTTTAATCGCCTTCAGCGCGATAAACGCCAGCAGCGGAAGCAGGGCGATGATAATCACCCCGGGATTGAACGTCAGCAGGCAAATAATCAATATCAGGATATACAGCGTGAATATCAGTT
The DNA here is from genome assembly GCF_040065135.1 of Klebsiella sp. CN_Kp066. Taxonomy (NCBI): domain Bacteria; kingdom Pseudomonadati; phylum Pseudomonadota; class Gammaproteobacteria; order Enterobacterales; family Enterobacteriaceae; genus Klebsiella; species Klebsiella sp. CN_Kp066. Next base: position 45,835 of record NZ_JBEAIU010000034.1, read on the forward strand.
CGTTGCGAACAATCTTAAGCGCGGCGGGGAAATGCTTTTTTCCCCAGCAGTTGCGTAATAGTTCACCCGGCGCCCATAAAAAGCCGTTCTTCCAGCGATAGGCCAGCATTTTGAAGGTCGGCATGGTATAGGATGCATGGCTAAAATAGGGTGCGGCAAGACGATGGAGCTTATAGCCCGCGGCCTGCAAACGGATCCCCAGTTCAGCTTCTTCATAACCGTGAAGGTTCAGATTAGTCAGATAGCCTATTTTCTCGATTGCTGAACGGCGATAGAGCCCGCCGCCGCCAAGATGATCGGTATCGCCCTGCGGATAGATAAGATGCAGACGCTGCTTGCGCGATTTAAACTCATAGTTAGCGGCGTCATCCATCTCGACGCTGCCCGCCACGCCCGCATACTCGGGATGCGTTTCGAGAAAAGCCACAGCGGTGTCGAGAAAACCCGGCTCCAGCTCCATATCGCCATCCAGCAGCAGCAGGTAATCCCCTTCGCTGAACAACCAGCCCAGCTGATGACCCACGCCGCAGCAGCGATCTTTCGCGTTATCGAGGCAGACCACCATCGCGTCTTTGGCGACGGCCAGCTCCCGGGTATTGTCGGTGGACAGGCTATCGGCGACGATAATTTGATGCGGATAAGGCTGCAATTGCTTGCGGACGCTGTCGATCGTTTTTTCAATACCCTGCGCTTCGTTGAGGGTTTTAATGCTGACGGTAATTGATGGCGTTTTATTCATATTGGGTACCGGAATTCAGACGGACAGAACGATGAATGACAATAAGCGCCCCGAGGGCCAGCCATAATAAAAACTGTAGCATGGGAATGATCATCAGGATCTGGCTGTAGGGAAGACTGAGCAAACAGCCAATGGCAAAGACGTAAAATGCAGGCGCGGAGCTGAGCAGCTGTAAATCTTCACGTTTAAGATCGTAGCGGGAAAAGGTCTCTTTCGGCCGCATACCGACGAGAATAGAAGCAATCATGGCGATAAATAAGATCACGCCGATAATACCGACTTCCCACAGCAGCATGCTCAGCGCGGTGGAATCGAGAATAAGGTGATACCAGGCGCCAATATAGCCGGGGGAGACGGTACTGCCGCTGTTGGTGGCGTTCAGACCGTAACCAAACAGCATTCCGCCGGGGCCAAAAAGTTCGTTATGCTGGAGCCAGAAGAAAATAGTGGTAAATCGGCCGAGCTCGCCGCTTTCCATAATGTAGTTGGTATCAAAGATATAGCCGAGGGAATCGATAAATACCGAGAGCGCGCTTTTTGTCGGATCTCCGCCGAAGGCCGACGAGTAGTTGGACGCCAGAATAGTGATAGCGGCAAAAATTAATACCACCATGCCGGCGGCGATAATCATCAATGAGCGCAGGGTGACTTTACTGATACCGCTAACGTAAGCGGGCATGATCCACAGCAGTGCCAGTAAGAACGGCGACAGCAGAATCACGAATTTTACCTCGCCGACCACGCAGAGGAAAAAGGCCAGCACGATATGCGTCGCCATCGACTTGAACGAGCAGATACCGTGCTTGAATTCGGACACCTTCAGCAGCATAATCAGCAGGCAGAACATCCCCATTGCTGCGGTATTGCCGCCGCCCATCGGGTCGCCGCCAAACGTGCCGACCACCGAATCCCACTTTTCATCCTCACCGCGTAGCGCCACGCGTTTTGGCACCACTACCAGCACCTGATAGATAGCCAGCGGGAACTGGACGTAGAATAGCCAGTAAAAAAGCTGTGTCAGGCGATGCAGCTGCGACTCGCGAAACATGCCGAGCAGCATGCAAAACATCACCAGCGACAGAGCCAGTTCGTTTTTAAAGCCGACGATAGCGGTGACGATGCCGGATTGTAAAACCGTGGCGCAGAGGCTGAGGATGATAAAAGTCAGGTACAGCGCCAGCACCACCTTCTCGCGCGCGCTAAGCGCCAGCGGCTGCGCCCGGCTTTGCATCATCAGCAGAACCACCATCACCAGCACCATGAAAAAAGGAAGCCACAGTACGGCTGCCACGCCGGTGAAATACTGAATCGTGCCGCAGAAGACGATGGTCGTCAGCGCGAATGCCTCCAGATAGCGGCCGGTATTTAGCTGCATATTTTCTGCTCCTGCCGGGAGAGCTGTAGCGCCCGTTTGTTCATTTTCAGCAGGATGAACAGATAGCGAATGCTGGTCAGAAGAGAGAACGTCAGCAGGGCTATCTCATAGCTCTGGCCCAACTTAGGCAGAACGACAAAAGCGACGGCGATGATTAGCAACTGCTCTATCTGAATACGTAAAAAATAGCGTTTAGAACCAAAGATAAGCTCAATAACGGTCAGCGGACTGACGGCCAGCGCGGCGAACAGATAGGGCAACATATAGCGTGAGGTCGGAATGGAATTGAGCCACTCCTGGCTAAAGCCAAGGCGCATAACCAGCGGATAGAAAATCCAGATCCCAAGGATACAGATCAGCGCCGCGGCCATCAGCAGCAGGCGAATCTTTTTGTACTCCGGATAGTTAAAGGTGCTGTTGCGAAAATCCATCGACCATTTTGAAAAGATGGAGTTGCGCACCGCGTTACCGACAATCATCACCGGAGATAAACAGAAGCGGCTTACCACCGAGAAATAGCCCGCGACCAGCGGTGAAAACCAGACATTTATCAACATCGTCGGCAGGTTATTGCTGGCCATCGCCAGCACTTCCGCGCTGCCGACGCGGCTGAGATGCTGCCAGTGCTGACGCGCAAAAAGAGCGTTCGCGCGCGGAGAAAAATGCGCTGGCGTCAGGGTACTGAAGCGGAACAAGCGCAGCAGACAGAGGCTGAGCAGCAGCAAAATACCGGCCATCCAGGCGATATAGAACAGCGTGGTATTCGGCATCGCCAGCAGGGCTATCGCTACGACCAGCGACACGGCGATGCGCTGAAAGGTCAGAAACTGATAGTTTCCGCCGCGCAGCGAGAGGTTCTCGGCAATCAAAACCAGCGCATAGCCGAAGGTGAGCAGATAGAGAAACGCAATATTGAGATGGAAAATCAGCCCGGTGATGACCGCCCAGGGCAGCGCCAGAATCAGGCTTTGTAGCAGGCAAAACACTACGTTCTGCCCCAGCTCATGCTCCTCCTGGCGCGGGATCAGCAGCTGCGACGCAAAGGTGCAAACCTGAGCGCCAATCAGCACGTTGCTGTAGATCATCGCATAGTGTCCGACTTCCGCCATGCCGTAGCGATGGGAAATCAGCCACACGGAAAATGCGCCGATCGCCTGCGAAAGAACCGAGGAGCTGGCGATTGAAGAAATACTCTTAATTAAATTCATAATCGCTACTTCGGTGAAATCAATTCGCCCATGCCGCGCTCGGGCAGGCGTTTGCCTTCCTGAGTCTCCAGATTCTCTTCTTGAACCCGGTTAAGCATGGTGGCGACTGGCGTAGGCGCGGCGGTTTGCAGACGATTCTGCGCGTCGCGAATGCGCGACGCCTGCTCGCCAGCGTTGATCGCCAGCAGGGTAATATCGACGTGCGGCGCCAGCAGCAGGGCGTCCTGCGCCAGCCAGAGCGAAGGCGCATTAATAATCAGATAATCGTAGGTCTGCCGCAGCGTCGTCAGCAGCGCCGGGAGCCGCTCAGAGGTGAACAGCAGCAGCGCGGAGTCGCTCAGCTCGCCTCGGGGCATAAAATCAAGCGTGTCGGCCAGGGGGACCACCGCCTGAGGCGCGGCGCTGCGGTCAGCAAGACGCTCGCTAAAGCCCGTTTTATGCTGCGGATAGCGCGCGGAGAGCCCATCGCTTGCCAGGTAGTCCACATCAATGAGCAGCGTTTTACCTGACTTAGCGGCGGACCACGCCAGCATTTCGGCAATCAGGCTGCTGCCGGCATCGGCCTGTGCCGAGGTCACCAGTATCATCCCTCCATGATTATTCTGACCGAGCAGCGCCAGGCGCAGGCTGTGGATCATGTCGGCATACAGCAGGTTCTGGAACGTCAGCTTCGCGCTGTTCGCCTGAGGCAATTGCGGGAATTCACCGCTGGCATCAAGGCCCGTTTTAGCTTTAAGTTCGCTGATGCTGTTGACCGTTTTATCCAGCGCGGTGCTGACAATCAGGTACATAATGTACAGCGCCAGCGCCATCAGGGTCGCCATCACGATAAGCAGACCGCGCTGCGGTTTAGACGGTTGATTTGGCGGCACGGCGGCATCGTAGATCACTTCATCAGGAACCGAAAAGCTCTCGGAGAGCTTCTGCTCGTTCGCCCGCTGATACAGCGATTTATACAGCTCTTCGGTTTTGTTCAGCGCGGTCATCATGGTGTTGTATTTATCGCGCTTAGCGCCCAGCGCCTGGAAGTCGGCTTTCTGATCGTTGAGCATCTGCTGATAGTGCTGCTCATCGTCCAGCGCAATCTGATACTGCTGACGTAACCCATTGAGCAGTTCACCCAGCACCTGGCCTATTTGTCCGTTAACGACCTGCAGCTGGGCCTGAGCCTGGAGGTATTTCGGATGCTTAGGACCATAGTGTTTTGCCGCTTCCGATAAGTTACGTCGCGTCTGGATCAGCGCGATCCGCAGATCCTGAATCTGCGGATGACCGGAAATTTCCGGCAGTGAGATGATCGCTTCCGGCGCTTTTCCCTGCTGGCGGCGCACTTTGTCCCATACCGTTTGCGCTTTCAAACGGCGCTGGGTCGCGTCAGCCAGATGGTTAATCACGATCCCCAGGCGCTCGGTTTCGTAGCCATCCATGCTGCGAAAAGTCAGCAGACCGTTCTGTTTGAGAAAATCATCGATATCGGCTTTCTGGCGATCGAGTTTATTGCGCAGATCGTCCATCATTTTTTCGTTCCAGCCCTGAGCCTGAAGTAAGATTTTCTGCTTCTGCGCCAGGCTGTAATCGATAAAGGCCTGCGCCACGCCGTTGGCAATATCGGCGGCTTTTTGCGGCGATTTCGCCTCCATCGAAACGGATACCAGCTGCGTGGTGCGCACGCCGGAGATGGTCAGGTTTTTTTGCAGGGAGCGCACGGCATTATTGACGCGCGCGGCCTCATCAAGCTTATCCCCGCCGTTAAATTCCGGGTCCTGATCCAGCTTTAGCGCTTTCACTGCGGCTTCCAGTACCACGCGGGAGCCCATCAGCGCGTATTTGGTTTCATAGTAATCGCTGCGGGTGGAATCGTAGTTTTCCAGCCGCGGCAGGGGGGTTACATCCTGCGACTGCGCTTTAAACAGCACCGTTGCGGTTGCGGTATAGCTGGATGACATAAAGCGCGTCAGGATCCACGACGCCGCCGCAGCCACCACGACCACCACCAGGCACCAAATCAGCTTGTGCTTGATTTTGTTGAAATAAGGCGTGAAGTCGATAAAGCCTTCTTTCTTCTTTCCATTTTCAACTAATGAAATAGCCATATCAGAAGAAACTCATGCCAATAATGATGGTATCTCCGGCCTGTACGGCGGAGTCGGCGGCGACGTTTTCCAGCAGTTTACCGCTGCGAAACTGGCGAATGCGGATGTCATGGCGATCGGCGCGGTCGGTGAACCCTCCGGCCAGCGCAATGGCTTTTTCCGCCGTTAAGCCGGGCTCCCAGGCGTAGCCGTCCGGTTTTTTGACTTCGCCTAACAGATAAATTTTACGGTATTCGGCAATGCTCACGGTGACCATTGGCGCCTGCAGATAGCTTCCGCGCAGCTTATCGGCAATTTCATTGCCGACTTGTTCGGGCGTTTTTCCTTTCAGCATCAGGGAGCCTATATAAGGATAATCAACGCTGCCGCTATTATCGATTTTTACGCGCATAGTGAGATCCTGCTCGCCGGAAACCGCGATATTGATCTCATCCCCCTGGTCCAGATGATAAACGGCATCCGGCGGCGTTCGGATCGTCTGCGGCGGCGCCGAACAGGCCGCCAGCCATAGCGCCAGAAGAGAAATCGCCGCCCGTTTTCCATAGCTAAGGATCATATTTGTACCTGCGTCATAAAAATAATGGCCGAGTCGTTGTAGCCCAGCGTGCGCTCGACCTCATGGTCATAGTCTGGCCCAATATAAAAGGCATCTTTTTCTTTATTCGAATGCATCGTGTTCCATTGCAGCTTCAGCTGAAAATTAACGGATGGTCGATAGTCGTAGTTGAAGGTCAGCGATACGAGGTTTGATCGATCTTTACGTCCGTTGGTCTGGTGCTTGTAATCCTCTGTAATATAAGAGTAATCAACCAGGGTGGAGAATCTGTCGACCAGCCAGTGGTGCTCGTAGCCCAGGCCAAAATTGGATACCAGAATATAGCCGCCGGAGTCGGTGGGATCTTTTATCCGTTGTGAACTGTGTAAGTTGAGTTTTATCTGTTCAAGCGGTTTCCAGTCGGCATTAATATCCCAGTTCAGGCCGTTGAACCCCTGTGAGTCGGGGTTATGGATAAAATCTTTATACAGCCATGCGACGTTGCCGTTGATCTCGGTCTTGCCGGAAAGGCGGTTTTTCATACCCATCAGCAGATAGTATTCATTACTGTCTTTTAACGGGTTGAGCTCATAGCGACGCTGGTTGGTAATAAAACTGTAGCGGTAGCGCAGCGTTTTGGCTTTTTGATCAAAAAGCTCGGCGACCAGGCTGTTTTCATGCCACTCCTGATCGTGCATGTAGTAATGAAAGTCGGCGCTGGCGTCCTCAATGCTGTCAAGATTGCGAAAGCGCAGCTGTTTATGCATCAGCGCAACTTCAGCTTTGCCGCGCCCTTCCGGCACCCCGTAGCTATAGCGTAGTTCACTGTTAAAGAAGCGCGTGGCGATGGGTTTATTAATGCCAAACTCTTTGAACTGCTCGGGCAGAAACCCCTCAGTGGTATCGCGGCCGCGCTCTTCATGGCCGAACGTTTCATCAAGATCCAACGACAGGCCATGCATACTGCCGAAGCGCCACTTACCGTTAAACATAAAAAAATGGTTATCACGGTTATCAGCGCTATCGCTGGCGTAGCGGCGGTAATCGCCCGAGTACATCAGTAAATAGCGATCTTCATAGCGCTCGCCGATCGCTTTAAAAATCGGCTTAATACCCTGCCAGGAGGAAGCGGTTTCGTTGCCGCCGTAGCGTTGCCAGGTCACGTTGTCATTGTAACCGACGTCATAACCCACCTGGCTCTCGAAATCGATGCCAGCCACGCCGGTATGTGGTTTTGCCTGCAGGTCCGCCCATGCGCAAGGTATCGCCAGCAGACCCGCGAGGAAAGTGAGTTCAGAACGCATTTTTGCCCACAAATCCGCGGAAAAACGTTAAAAATACGATTTTGATATCCAGCAGCAGCGACCACGACTGAATATATTCCAGATCGTACTGAATGCGTTTTTCCATTTTATCAATCGTGTCAGTTTCGCCGCGAAAGCCGTGAATTTGCGCCAGCCCGGTAATGCCGGGCTTCACTTTATGGCGAATCATGTAGTTTTCCACCAGCACGCGATATTGCTCATTGTGCGCGACCGCGTGCGGGCGGGGACCCACTATCGACATGGTTCCCTGCAGCACGTTAAAAAACTGCGGCAGTTCATCAAGCGATGTTTTGCGTAGAAAGGCGCCGAAGCGGGTAATACGCGGATCGTTACGCGTGGCTTGGGTGACGACCGCGCTGTTTTCCATCACACGCATGGTTCTGAACTTCCATACCGCGATCTGCTTACCGTTCAGACCATAACGATTTTGTTTAAACAGCACCGGGCCTGGCGACGTCAGCTTGATGCCGATGGCCACCGCGAGCATTACCGGCAGGCTGACGAGGGTGAACAAGGTGCCGAGAACAATATCTTCGATACGCTTGAGCACCGCGCCTTCACCTTCAAACGGCGACGTAAAAATGCTGATGGTCTGGATATTGCCAAACATCCGCAGCTGCGAAATATGTGAGCTATAGGAAAACAGGTCCGGTACCAGAAACACATCTACGGTGGTATCGGAAAATTCGTTTAAGAACTGGCGAATGCGCTGCTGGGCGACCATCGGCAGGGCGATATAGACTTCATCTATCTCGCCTGCTTTTGCCAGCGCCAGCAGGTCGCGCGAGTTGCCTTTTTTCTCAATGCTGAGCAGGCGGCTGTCGCGCTGTACGGCGCGGTCCTCAAAGAAGGTAATTTCAATACCGTTATGGGTATACTCCTTAAACAGCGCCTGCTCAATGGCCAACCCGGCTGGCGTAATACCTAAAATAGCCACCTTGAGTCTGGATTTGAAAAAATAGCGGCTGGAGATAATACGAATAAGAAACATACTAATGAATATGGCCAGCGAGCATAGTGCAATCACTTCAGCCAGCAGCAGCGCGTTCGTACTGGCATGATTGTTCATTAATAGTTCAGCAATCACAAACAATAAAAACGTCAGCAGCCCGCTAATACAGACGCTAAAAAAAAGCTTCGTTAATTTTTTAAAATACTGACCTTTAAACTGGCCTGAATATAACTGAAAGTGCTCGTTGGCCCGGATAAAAATCAGGGAATATATTATTCCGAGGAACAGAGAGGCCGTAGATGGTTCGACGAGAAAGTATTTTAAATAAGCAAAAATGAACAGGTTAACGGCAAAAAAATCCAGTAGCTTCATTAGCTTACTGTAGCGGGCGTTATAAATTTTAATTGTGCTATCCGTCATCTTTTTGCTCGTTTTATAGTCAATAAAATGATGTCATATCCCGCTGAAAAGCAAAATTTATCTCTATGAATCTATTAAGAAATTAAGCTTCAGACCGGCGTTGATTATTGTAGCCTACGATTAATCCTATGTCGAACCTGCCCGGAATGGATGATTGATAACTTTTTCTTATAGCCAACGCCCTTTTTCGCATTGTTATTAAGCATAATGAATGGCGCTGAGACGGGCAGGATATCGGGATGTCCTCATGAACCCAGCCGCGAAACGTATTTCCAGCTATTACCGAGGGAAATGACCGTTAAATAAGCTGCGCCAGCAGAAGCTGGCGCGAGGGTTGATTAAATCCCAATACACATGTATTTGATTTCTAAGTAATCCTCTATGCCATACTTCGAACCTTCGCGACCGAGGCCGGAGGATTTCACGCCGCCGAAGGGAGCCACCTCGGTGGAGATAAGGCCGGTATTAATACCGATAATGCCGTATTCCAGCGCTTCGCCAACGCGAAAGACGCGGCCCAGATCGCGGGCGTAGAAATAAGCCGCCAGGCCGAACTCGGTATCGTTGGCCTGAGCGATAACATCTGCCTCATCTTTAAAGCGGAAGAGCGGGGCGAGGGGCCCAAAGGTCTCTTCTTTCGCTACTTTCGCATCGCTGGGGACGTCCACCAGAATTGTGGGCTGAAAGAAGTTTCCGCCCAGCTCATGGGATTTCCCGCCGGTAGCCACCCGCGCGCCTTTGTCCAGCGCATCGGCAATATGTTCCTGCACTTTGGCGATCGCTTTCTCGTCAATCAGCGGCCCGATGGTGACGTTCGGCTGCAGGCCATCGCCGATTTGCAGCTTACTGACCGCCTGCTGAAGCTTTTCGGCGAAGCGATCGTAGACGCCATCCTGAATGTACAGGCGGTTGGCGCAGACGCAGGTCTGTCCGGCGTTGCGGAACTTGGAGGCCAACGCGCCTTCGACAGCTTTATCCAGATCGGCGTCATCAAAAACGATAAACGGCGCGTTGCCGCCCAGCTCCAGCGAGACCTTCTTGATATCTTTCGCGCACTGTTCCATCAGCTGGCGACCTATTTCCGTCGAGCCGGTAAAGGAGAGTTTGCGCACCAGCGGGTTACCGGTGAGCTCGTTACCCACTTCGCTGGCCGAACCGGTCACCACGTTAAATACGCCTTCGGGGATCCCGGCGCGATTAGCGAGCTCCGCCAGCGCCAGCGCGGAGAACGGCGTCTGGCTGGCGGGCTTGAGCACCATCGTGCAGCCTGCGGCCAGCGCCGGGCCCGCCTTACGGGTGATCATCGCCGAGGGGAAATTCCACGGAGTGATAGCGGCGGTTACGCCAATCGGTTGTTTAATCACCAGCAGCCGTTTGTCGGCCTGATGACCGGGAATGGTGTCGCCGTAAATGCGTTTACCCTCTTCGGCAAACCACTCGATAAAGGAGGCGGCGTAGCCGATCTCGCCTTTTGCTTCCGCCAGCGGTTTCCCCTGCTCCAGCGTCATCAGGCGCGCTAAATCGTCCTGATGCTCCATCATCAAATCAAACCAGCGGCGCAGGATAGTGGCGCGCTCCCTGGCGGTAAGGGCGCGCCACGCGGGCAGCGCGCGAGCGGCGGCATCGATCGCCTCGCGAGTTTCCTCGGCGCCCATTTTGGGCACGCTGCCCAGCTGCTGACCGTTGGCGGGGTTAGTAACCCCGAGGGTTTCTCCGCTGCTGGCGTCGCGCCAGCGTCCGTCAATAAATGCCTGCTGGCGAAAAAGGGTAGGGTCGTTAAGTTGCATGATTGCGTCCTGTCTTGATTTGTTTTAAACCGTGGATGCGCCTGAATCAGCTGCGTCAAACACCTGTCCCTGTTTAGTGTAGACGAACGCGTTCAGAGAATCGGGAGCAGTGCTGGGTGATACAACAATAACCCTCAATAATTTACGGATATTTGAACTGGCAGAACGTTATTGTGCAAACAATGCTGTATTTTTTATGCTCAATTTGCGAGAAAGGAGCGCCCTATGTCACAGCAAGAACGGTTTTGTCAGGCCTGCGGAATGCCGATGTCCGCCGAGGAGGCGAAAAGCGCAAGCGACGATTACTGCGCCTGGTGCTGCGATAGCGAGGGGAAGCTTAAGTCCTGGGAGGATGCCGTTTCCGGCCTGGCTGAGTTCCTCGATTCCTGGCAGAAAGTTGGGCCTGCGGAATCGCGCAAGCGAGCGATGCGCTATTTAACGGCCATGCCCGCGTGGGCTCATAAAGCGGAAGATTAACCTGCAGCCCGGAGCAAAAACTCCGGGCTTTTTAGCGCGATCAGAACTTCCAGGAGACGCTGCCGACGATACTGCGCTCTGCGCCAAAGTAGCAGTAAGAGAGCGAGTTACAGGCGGCAACGTAGCTCTTGTCGGTCAGGTTATTGACGTTCAGCTGCGCGCTGAGGCCTTTAATCCCGACCTGCGACAGGTCATAGCCAATCGTCATATCCACCAGCGTATAGGATGGAAGGGTATGCGTATTCAAGCGGTCGCTGGTAATACCGTTGACGTAGCGCACGCCGGAACCCAGCGTCAGACCATCCAGCGGGCCGCTTTTCACATCATAGCTCAGCCAGGCGCTGGCCTGGTTGCGCGGGGCGTAAACGGCACGCTTGCCTTGCTCTTCCGGGCTGCTTTTCTTATAGCGGATGTCGGTGTAGGTATAGGCCGCCTGCAGACGGAGGCTGTCGGTTAGCTGACTGATGGCCTCCAGCTCCACCCCTTTCGACTCAATTTCGCCAATCGAGCGGTACGGATCGGTCGGCTCTTCTTTGGTGGCGATATTGGTCTGATTGATGCGGAATACCGAGGCGCTGAACTGGCTGTTCATTCCTTCTGGCTCATACTTCAGCCCGGCTTCCCACTGCTTGCCTTTCATCGGATCGAGCACGTTGCCGTTTTCGTCGGCGAAGCTGGTGGGCGTAAAGGCGGTAGAGTAGCTGATGTACGGGGCAAACCCGTTGTCGAACAGATACAGCAGGGCGGCGCGGGTGCTGAAATTGTTCTTATCCAGATCGCTGCGCGTTTGATTCAGCTTATCGATATTCGACACGCTGACCTGGTCGTAGCGCCCGCCCAGGGTGAAGCGCCAGCGGTCCCAGGACATCTGGTCCTGAAGATAGTAGCCGGTCTGGCGCAGCTTGTGTTTTTCACGGCTGTACATGGTGATGTAATCCGGCTTCGCGCCGTAGACCGGATTAAACGCGTCGATGGCCGGGAATGCGCCATAGTAGCCGGTGGTGTTGTTGCTGCGATCCTGATAGTCAATGCCTATCAGCAGGCGATGGTTCACGGCCCAGGTATCGACGCTGCCGTCGAGCTGGTTATCGAGAGTGATGGCGTTCATCTTTTCGTCCGAGCCGGAGTAACCGCGGTTCAGTTCGGTTTCGTTCAGCCAGCCCGCGGCATAGACCTGATTCAGCTCGACTTTGGTATGCAGGTAGCGCAGCTTCTGCCGCACCGACCAGCCGTTATCAAACATATGCTCGAAATTGTAGCCGACCATATTTTCACGGCGGTCGTACTTGTCGTAATCATCTTCACCTTCGAAGAAGGTGTTAGCAATTTTCTTGCCGTAGTGCGGTACCACGGTACCTTCATAGGGGAGACCCGAGTGGCTGCCGCCCTCCGGATCGCGATGCAGATAGGCCATTAAATCAAGGCGCGTCTGGTCGGTGATGCGCCAGGTCAGGCTGGGCATAATCGCGTAGCGCTGCTCTTTCAAGGTATCAAACTGGGAGTCCGCATAGCGGGTCATGCCGCTTAACCGCGCCGCCACCCGATCGTTATCGTCCAGCGCACCGGTGACGTCAAACGCCGCCCCGCGCTGGTTGTTATTACCGGCAAACAGCTTGATTTCCCCTCCGGGATCGAAAGAGGGCTTACGCGAGGTGAGGGCGACGATGCCGCCGGGCGAAGAGCGACCATACAGCACCGAGGCCGGGCCGCGCACCACTTCGATATTCTCCAGGAACCACGGATCGACCACCAGTGAGCTATGGGAGTTGGTATCGCCCATCATTTTCAGGCCGTCAAGATAGACGTTATCCAGGCTGCCATCGGAGAAGCCGCGCAGGACGATATAGTCAAAGCGGTTGGAAGCGCCAATCTGGTTGCTATAAACACCGGGGGTGTAGCTCACGGCCTGACGGACGCTGATCGCTCCCTGCTCTTCAAACTGCTCGCGCGTGATGATGGATACCGATTGCGGGGTCTCAATATCCGGCGTAGCAATTTTGGTCGCGCCGCTTTGCATCTGCGAAGTGACGACGATGGTTTCGTTTTTTGTTGTTTCCTGGGCCAGCAGCGGGAAAGCGACGCCGCCGGTCACCCATCCTACCAGTAGCGCCAGGCGAGTTTTCGCAAACATGAACATCTCCAAAGGCATTTCTAATTGTTAATAAGAATTATTACCTTTTTGAGGCGTTCTATAGCTATGCGCAATGCCAGGATGCGTATGCGCGCTGCCAAAGCGGCAAAACAGACTTCGCGAAAAGGTGAAAAATAGATTAGCCCGTCTTTTGCACGTCGCAGGGGGAGATACCGTAGCGTCGACGAAAGGCGGTAGAGAAATTGGTGGCGTGCTGATAGCCCGACATCCAGGCCGCCTGCTGCACGCTGTACCCCTCCAGCAGATAGCCTCTGGCCCGCGCCAGCCGGCAATCGCGCAGGTAATCAAAAACCGAACAGCCGTAGGCCTGGCGAAACTTACTGCGCAAGCTGCTGGAGCTCATCGCGGCCCGCTGGGCCAGCTCGTTCAGGGTGTAGTCGTTTTCCGGCGCCTGCTCCAGCAGGCGGCGAACTCTCTCCAGGCGCAGCTGCTCGCCGCCCGCCGGGAGGATCTGCTTCGCGCTTTCATCCTGGCACACGCTCAGGCCATGGCCGAACAGCTGCAGGATCAGCCCCTCCAGCATCAGTTGCCGGGAAACGCGGCCCGGCGCGCTCTGCTGGGCATACTGCAGGCCGCTCAGCAGAAAACCCGGTATCTGCCAGATGAGCGTTGGCGTCTGGCATCTTTCCCATTCGCGCATCAATGAAGCAAGCAGTCCGTCGCGCCAGGCGCCGTCCGGGTAGAGTCCAAGGGAGAGCGTGCGGAGCCTGCTGTTGGCATCGTGATGGGCGCACATGGCCTGATGTTCGCTAAGGCGTGAGGTGAACGCCATCCCGGAACGTACAAGGTGCTGCTCGCCGTTGAGAGTCAGGGAAACGCTGCCTTCCAGCACCACCAGCATATAGAGAGGGCTGCTATGGCGGGAGGTGGTTTCATAGGGCTGCAATACGTGAACATCTGAGTGGGTGATGCACATCCCGCAGGGCAGCGTCATCTCTTCCACTTCACCTTGCAGCACCGGGCTGGCGTGCGAGGGCTCCGGCGTTTGCAGCAGCGGAAAGCGATAGTCGATACCATAACGTTCACCAAACGCCATAAACTCGCTGACGGAGAAGGTTCTTCTCAGCGCCTGGCGGGCCGGCTCGTTCTGCCCAGGAGTATTGTTCATGCGGTTTTCTGCACTGGAGATGAGGCTTCATCGGATGAGGTAACCTTACCATTGCGCGGGCAGGGCGACAATAAAGATGAGAATGATTATCAATTTTTGCATTGCATGCTGCGGTTACTGCAGAACGGCGCGCGGATAGCCGCTATCCGCGCGCGGGAGAGTCAGGCGTCGGCGTTATCCAACGGCCAGGAGTCAAACAGGTAGCCGTCGAAGTAAATATCATCGACGTTGGAGAACTCCAGCAGACGGCGTTTAACATTTTCCAGATGCTGCCACATGGCGAGTTTTGCCGCCCGGGCGTCTTTTTTGATTAAGGCGGCAAGGATCCGTTTATGATCCACCAGCCACTCCTCGCGGTAGTGAGTGTCGCCGAGATGGCGGTGCAGCTGGATCCACATGGGATTATTTTCCCGCCACTGCCATGACTGGCGGAACAGTTCTACCAGCATACTGTTGTGCGTCGCTTCGGCGATGGCCAGATGAAACTGCATATCGCCGCTTTCGGAACCGCCCGGCGCGCTGCTGGCCAGCTCGCGCTCTTCCAGCTGTAAGGCCTGGCGCATTTTGATGATATCTTCCCGGGTTGCCTGCAGGGCGGCAAATTCGGCGATATTGCTTTCCAGCAGTTGGCGGGCCTGCAGCAGCTCAAATGGACCGGCATCATTACAATGCTTCATGTCCGCGCTCTCCACCGCGCCTTCCGCCGCGACGTTATCCAGCACATAGATCCCGGCGCCGCGGCGCACTTCGACCAGCCCTTTAATTTCCAGCATGATCAGCGCTTCGCGAACCACGGTACGGGTTACATCCAGCATCTCGGCGATCTCGCGCTCAGGCGGCAGGCGATCGCCAGGGTTATAGGGCGTCTTGACGATGAGATCGCGAATTAACGCGCCGACTTCCTGATAAGGTCTGTGCTGAGAAGTTTGTGATTTCATGGTGTTAAGTTGTGATATGCAGTAGCCCGGTGGTTGACTATAGCATTTGGCCGGCGGGTTGGCATCACTCTCGGCCCGGAGAGGGAAAACGGGTCAACCAAATTATTGTCAGTTGACCCGTGAAAGAAGGGAGATTACAGACTGGCGCTAACCGCCGCCACGCACTCGCGGGCGCCGCGCTCGCACAACTGTTGATACGCCAGGGTAACCGCGTTGACGAAGTCGCCATTGTCCGGCAGATCGTGGGCAAAGATCCCGCTGATGGCCAGCAGCGCGGCGACACGCTCCGCGCCCTGATAACGCTGATTAATCTGCTGGATCTCCGTTAGCAGCGGGTCGACAACATCAATGGGTTGTCCCTGCTCATCGCTTCCCTGGGTATAGCGCATCCAGCCCGCCACGCCGAGCGCCAGATGGCGCCAGCTGCTGCCGTTTTGCAGATGCAGACGAATTGGGTCAAGCAGGCGCTGCGGCAGCTTCTGGCTACCGTCCATGGCGATCTGCCAGGTGCGGTGACGCAGGGAAGGGTTGCTGAAACGGGCAATCAGCAGCGTGGCGTAGGCCTGAAGATCGGTGCCTTCCGGCATCGAGAGCGTCGACGCCTGCTCCTGCATCATCAGGGCAAAAGCCGCTTTGCGGTATGCCGGGTTAGTCATGGTGTCGGCGATGGTTTCATAGCCGCCGAGATAGCCGAGATAGGCCAGGAAAGAGTGGCTGCCGTTGAGCATGCGTAGCTTCATCATTTCAAACGGCACGACGTCTTCAACAAACTGCGCGCCGACTTTGTCCCACTCCGGGCGGCCGTTGACGAAGCTATCTTCAATCACCCATTGACGGAACGGTTCACAGGCGATGGCGCACGGATCGTAGACCCCAAGCTGGTCGGCAATCTCCTGTAGGGTTTCAGGCGTTGCCGCGGGCACAATGCGGTCAACCATGGTGCACGGGAAGGTCGCGTGAGCTTCAATCCACGCCGCCAGCGCTGGGTCACGGGCCTGCGCCAGGCCAAGTACCGCCACTTTCGCCACGTGGCCATTCTCGCGAACGTTATCGCAGGACATCACCGTAAAGGCGTTTAGCCCCTCTTCGCGGCGCAGGCGCAGCGCTTCGACGATGTAGCCTATAGCGGATTTCGGCGTCGCCGGATGGGCGAGGTCGTGTTGAATCAGCGGGTTATTCAGATCGAGCTGACCGCTGGCCGCATCGGTGCAGTAGCCTTTTTCCGTTACCGTCAGCGAAACGATCGCCGTTTGCGGTCGCGTCATGGCGCGCAGAATGCCGTCACAGCCGTCGATTTCCGGATGCAGCGCCTCTTTCATCGAACCGATAATTTTCAGCGCGGTGCTGTCAGCGCCTTTTTCCGCCACGGTATAAAGCAGCTGCTGATTTTTCAGATTCTCAATCAGGAGGCGGTCGTTGCCCGGCATCAGGTTGACTTCGCAGATGCCCCAGTCGCTATCGCTGGTTTCCAGCAGATGATGGGTATAAAGCGCCTGATGCGCGCGGTGAAATGCGCCGCAGCCCAGATGAACGATGCGGGATTCGAGACGAGAACGATCCCATGCAGGGCGCGTAACCGGCAGGTTGCTGTCGGCAATGGTTGCAGTCATAGCAAACTCCAGAGTGGGCCGCAACAGGCGGCCGAAGAGGAAAAGGCGGAGCCTGCTGCTCCGCCGGTCAGGAATTAGCGGCTAAAAAAAGCGCGCTGGATCGCCAGCTCCACGCCGCGGACTTCGGCCAGCCCTTTCAGGCGACCAATTGCGGAATAGCCGGGGTTGGTTTTCTTTTTCAGATCGTCGAGCATCTGGTGGCCGTGGTCAGGACGCATCGGGATAAGATCCTCTTTACCTTCCGCTTTACGGCGGTGCTCTTCTTCGACAATGGCCTTCACCACTTCATACATGTCCACGTCGCCGTGCAGGTGCGCCGCTTCGTGGAACGTTTTCGGGTTCTCTTCACGTAGCGTAGAGCGCAGGTGGGTAAAGTAAATACGCGGACCGAACTGCTTAATCATATCAACCAGGTCGTTGTCGGCGCGTACCCCGTAGGAGCCGGTGCACATGGTAAAGCCGTTCGCCATGCTGTTCACGGTATCGACCATCCACTGCATATCTTCAATTGTTGAGACGATGCGCGGCAGGCCGAGGATCGGACGCGGCGGATCGTCCGGGTGGACCGCCATACGCACGCCAACCTCTTCGGCAACGGGAATAATCGCTTTCAGGAAGACGGCGAAGTTCTCGCGCAGTGCGGCTTTATCGATATCTTTGTAGGTTGCCAGATGCTGGCGGAACTGGTCGAGGGTATATCCTTCTTCCGCGCCCGGCAGACCGGCAATGATGTTACGGGTCAGGCGCGCTTTATCCTCTTCGCTCATGGTGGCGAAGCGCTGATTCGCCTGGGCGACCTCTTCGGCGGTGTAGTCCGCTTCCGCACCCGGACGCTTAAGGATATGCAGCTCAAAGGCGGCAAATTCAATTTGATCGAAACGCAGGGCTTTGGAGCCGTCCGGCAGGACGTATTCCAGGTCGGTACGGGTCCAGTCGAGGACCGGCATAAAGTTGTAGCACACGGTACGAATGCCGCACTGGGCCAGATTGCGTAGGCTCTGCTGATAGTTAGCGATCCACTGCGCGTAGTTGCCGGTATGGGTTTTGATCTCTTCGTGAATCGGTACGCTTTCAACTACCGACCACACCAGCCCGGCTTCTTCCACGATGGCCTTACGCTTGAGGATCTCGTCAACCGTCCACACTTCGCCGTTCGGGATATGGTGCAGGGCGGTGACCACTCCGGTCGCGCCCGCCTGACGGACGTCAGCTAAAGTGACCGGATCGTTAGGGCCATACCAGCGCCATGTCTGTTCCATGCTTAACCTCTTTCACGTTTTGACCTGTTCCAGGCCGCTGCTTTGATGGGAGTGTCGGTTCCGGTCAACCATCGTAACGGAGAGAAACCAGACGATATGGCGTATAAGTTCCTCCAATTGGTCAAACATGTCAACCATAACAGCGAAATTGGTAAACCAAAATGTGATGGAGATTCGCTAATGGCCTGAGTGCTAACCCATCGATATTTTAGACTCGTTGCGTCGCGCGGAGAGATTCTGCTGAAGCTCAGGAGGGCATGAGGTCCCGCGAAGCGGGTCTTTATAAATGGTTAACCAATGGCGTCAACATATCGACCAGATGCGTCAGAAATCCGCTGGGCTTGCAACAGATCACACTTTTTAATTAATACGATTTCCTTATAAAAACTACGTGTTATCATTTCGCTGGTAAATATCTTTTCAACTCTCACCGAGGCTTTGATGCTGGAGAATGTCATCATTAGATAATCAGCTTCCCGACCTTATCAGGCCGGACTGGTTATCGCTGCGCTTAAACTTTACGCGAACACCCGTGGGTGTTGGCTCGTTTTTACGCATGATGATTAACAGGTTTCTTCAGTATGAATCTATCCCGTCAGGAACAACGTACCTTACACGTTCTCGCTAAAGGTGGCCGGATCGCGCATATTCGCGATGCATCAGGCCGCGTAACCTCTGTTGAATGCTACAGTCGCGAAGGGCTCCTGCTCAGCGACTGCACGCTCGCCGTTTTCAAAAAACTCAAAACCAAAAAACTCATTAAGTCCGTCAACGGGCAGCCCTACCGTATCAATGCCACCGGGCTGAACAACGTTCGCGCTCAGCTGGACAACCGCTAAGGAGCAACTGATGACAAACCATAACTTCACCTTTCACATCACCTCAGAGCGTGATGCTGATGATATTCGCGAAGTTGAAACCCGGGCTTTCGGCTTTAGCAAAGAGGCCGACCTGGTTGCCGATTTGCTCAACGATGAAAGTGCTCACCCGAGATTATCTCTGCTGGCCAAACATAATGGAAAAGCAGTTGGGCATATTTTGTTCACCCTGGCGACGTTTAAAGGGGAGTCTGACTCTCCGATGATGCATATCCTTGCCCCCCTGGCGGTGGTGCCGGAATACCAGGGCATGGGCGTAGGCGGATTACTTATCCAAAGCGGTATTGAGCATCTGAAGGCAATGGGGAGCCTGGCGGTATTCGTTCTGGGACATGCCACTTATTACCCGCGGCATGGCTTTGAACCCTGTGCCGGAGATAAAGGCTATCCGGCGCCTTATCCCATTCCCGAGGAGCATAAAGCCTGCTGGATGCTGCAGCGGCTTTCGTCCCGGCCGCTGGGGATAACCGGTCAGATACAGTGCGCCCGGGCGTTAATGAAACCCGAGCACTGGCGCGAGTAATCAATAAGGAAATGATGATGACAATTAGTACGATTATCAGGGATTCCGCAAACGCAGTTTTGCCGGAGGTGGAGCGCAAAATTCCCTGGGATGAACAGGCGTTTAGCCAGCGTATGCTGGAGAATCATCTGTCGCAGGAGCACGACTGGGCCAGCCGCAGGCTGGCGGTTATTGAACAACAGGTGGCATGGCTTGCCGGGCAGCTGCCCGCCGGCGCGCGCATTCTGGATCTCGGCTGCGGGCCGGGTTTTTATACGCGCCAGCTGGCGGAGCGCGGCTTTTGCTGTACGGGCGTGGATTTTTCTCCGGCGTCGATCGCCTGGGCTCGTCAGCAGGCGCAGGCGGCCAGCCTTGATATTACCTATCACCAGCAGGACGTTCGCCACTACCAGCCGGAAGAACAGTTCGATTTCATCATGATGACCTTCGGTGAACTGAATGTGTTCAGCGCGGCTGAAACCCGGGCGTTGGTTAATCGCTGCGCGCAGTGGCTGGTGGCGGGAGGAAAACTGCTTATCGAAGTTCATACTTATGCTGAAGTTAAACGGCAGGGGATGGCTGAACCCAGCTGGCAGCGCTGTCCGCAGGGGCTATTTCTGGATGTACCGCACCTGCTGCTGACGGAGCACGCCTGGGATCCCGCTGCGCAAACCAGCGCAACGCGATTTATGGCGATTGAAGAGAACGGCAACGTGACGCGCTTCGGCAGTCAGATGACCGCCTGGCAGGATGACGCCTGGCTCGACCTGCTGCATACGGCAGGTTTTACCTCAATTATCCGCCCGGATGGGGCGGCATGGCCGGTCAGCGATACTTTTACCGACAAGCTGTACGCGCTGCTGGCCGAAAAAAACGAATTTTATTCTCTTACTACCCACTCAATGAAAGGAATACCAACATTGGATATCCCACGTATTTTTACGATTAGTGAAAGCGCCCACCGCATCCATAACCCGTTTACGCCGGAAAAATACGCCACGCTTGGCCGCGTGCTGCGGATGAAGGCCGGAACGCGGATACTCGACCTTGGCAGCGGATCGGGGGAGATGCTCTGTACCTGGGCGCGCGACCACGGTATTAGCGGCACCGGCGTCGACATGAGCGCGCTGTTCAGCCAGCAGGCTAAGCAGCGGGCAGCAGAGCTCGGGGTTGCCGACCGCGTCACGTTTATCCATCAGGACGCCGCTGGTTATGTGGCCGATGAAAAATGCGACATCGCCGCCTGCGTAGGCGCGACCTGGATTGGCGGCGGCGTAGCCGGGACGATCGAACTGCTGAGTAAAAGTCTCAAGCCCGGAGGCATACTGTTGATTGGCGAACCGTACTGGCGCCGGGTTCCGGCAACGGAAGAGATAGCGCAAGCCTGTGGCGCCTCTTCGCTCGCCGATTTTCTGACGCTTGCCGAACTGGTTTCCTCTTTCGATGCGTCTGGCTATGACCTCGTCGAAATGGTGCTGGCGGACCAGGAAGGCTGGGACCGCTACGAAGCGGCAAAATGGCTCACCATGCGCCGTTGGTTAGAGGACAACCCCGGCGATGAATTTGCGTCAGAAGTTCGGGCGGAGCTGACGATTGCGCCAAAGCGCCATGCGACTTACACGCGTGAATACTTTGGCTGGGGGGTATTTGCGCTGATCAAGCGGTAGTTGAAAGACCCGGCATAGCAGGAAGGCTATGCCGGGTTCAGAATATCTCAAATCCGTAGAAGGCGAGTAAAAGTTAATCGTCTTCTGATTCTGGTAGGTTAACCTATTCAGTTTTATGGGGCCATGTAGAACTCGGAATATGAGTCGTTTAAAAATATTCCAATTGAATTTTATTCAAGTAAATGCAATGTGGTTATTATTTTCATCATATGGAATACAATGAGGCGCTTGATATATGGGAGATAAAGTACAGGCTTAAGCTTAATTTCTCTATATAAATTTACTTTATATTAATCGATATTATTATATTTAGATCTATTTTCTAATATACACGATGGTATATATGAGTCCCAACCATTACATTGTATAAATTTTTTAAGTTGTCTGGTGTTTAGACAATCGGTTTTTTCCAGACATCGTGATATTCTTTTTTCAATTGCCTTTAGTGACACATTTTCTATGCTGGCGATTTCTTTTTGCGTCTTATTACAACTGAGTAAAAATATAGTTCTCCACTCAACATCGCTAAATAATGATGTAGGTGAGGATGATGTAACCATCAACTCGTTGAGTGACAATTCGTTGTTGCTAAACACATGTGAATGAACATCGTTTATAAATGCCGGTGTTATTTGTAGTAAAACCAAATTTACTTTGTCTGTTTCCACTGATAATGGGTGGAAATGAAAAAGAGATATATTCCAGTTCCCCTCCACGACATAAGCTTCTGCTTTGACAATTCTTTTCTTTAGTTCAATAGCCTGAGATACCGAACTTAATAAATTGATGCCATTTGATTCATTAAGATATGAAAATATATCATGTTTGGTAACGTTTATATGCTCAATGTTAAAGAGTCCTTTAAAAGCTTCATTATAAGAACTTAATGTAGTCTTTCCACTTACATCAACAACTGCCCACGGATCGCTACTATTATTCAGCAAGTCAGATAATTTGAAACGATGCATAGTATAGCCTCATCAATCTGGATTTTGGTGAAGCAAACCTACAACGTTCAAATCATAAAATTAACACTTAACGCTAAATATATAAATCATACAGAATTAATGACTGATTATTATAAATAAAATAGATTTAAATGTCGAAAAAACACAATGTGTTACAGACTGGTACGTCATGATTTTAACCTACTGCAAATAAACAGAGGCGAGAAGTTATTGATGAATAGCATCTGTTGTTTGTCGATTTGCTCAATTTTTATAAGAAAAACATTTCCGGGTGAAGCTAAAAAAAGTGGTTGAAAATCTCCAGGTATGGCGTCCCTCGAGTTCATTGTTTTGATTAAGTTAAATCTAAATATAGAGGTGGCTTTATTATATCTGAATAAATAAATTTGAGATATGTCAAGAATTTTTGCTTTCGAGTGTATCTTTCCATTTATTGCAAAGGAGACTTCATCAGATGATACTGGAGAAACATGTATAAATAATTTGCCGATATAATCGTCATTGTATACGTTTAAAATACCACTACACTCAGGGATCTCTCTTTTGTGAAAATAAAGATAGGCCGATAAGATAAAAAATAAAGTTGCTAATGATGTAAATGCTACACTAATTTTATGATATTTAAGTCTAATTTTTTTGAACATAGAAATTATTGCAATTTGTTGTTGGATGTTTAGTGTGGTTTTTATTACAAATATAATAAAAAGATGTTCTGGTTCCCCATTGTACAACGGGGCTTAAAGCATAATTATCATAATAATAAATAATGTGTGGAGTAGTACAAGTTTTATGAAGGTTAATTTTACTAATGCTTAAGAGGTATGATACATCGATATCATCCTCATCGACTTCATAGTATGAGCTAATAAACTCAATTTTGCAACTTCCAACTAATCCAATAGTGGTTGTGTTGGTATTGTTAAGATAATAATTGTTCTTATAAAAATATACGGAAGATATGATTGAACATAGCAAAAGAAAACCAGAAGAAAACAAAAAAATTAATGATGTAGACGGTTTTTTTTCTAATTTTATATCTGATGTAGCGCTATTGCTTAATGAGTTTGCTTTATTTATTTCCGTTACATCAGCATTGAAGATAATGCCTTCTCTGACTTTAGTTTCAATGATGCTCTCAATGCCATAGTTAAAGAAAGATTTCCTCAAAAATGAAATGACATTGTTTAAGTTATGCATCGACGGTGTCAGCCCGTGTTTGCCCCAGACTTCATCCAGAATCAACTCCTTGGGTACTAGAATATTTTTGTTTTTCACTAAAAAAAACAAAGTGCGATTTTGTACTGGTGAAAGAGACATTTTTTCAATTAAATCGCAAGCATGTTCCAATGAAGCATCTTCTGGATTGTAAATTAATGACGAGTTAATTATAAACACTTCGCTTCCTTATGAAGACTATAAAGAAAGATGGCATGCTGTGAACAATAAAATCAGATACCGATTTAACAATGCAGATTATCACATGTCCATACAGCACTTTCAATGTTTCAAAAATAATAAATTGTAAATTAACTCTATAAAGGCAGGCGTGGAAAAAAGTAGGGTTTTACCCCATTTAAATAAAGGGATTTTATGAACATAATTCTTAACGCTGGCCGTATGACTGGTGAGTATAGGGAGGAGTAGAATATCTATCAAGGTTATCACTCAAATTAATCTCGTTAATACCTTAGTTAGAAATAACGATCTACCGCTTTTTCAATCAATATCGAATTAACTATTCGTAAACAGAAAAACCAAGGAAATTTTATGAAATTCAAATCACTGGCATTAGTTATGACTTCTGCACTGGCTCTGACTTCTGCAGCAGCATTCGCGGCGACCACCACCGTGAACGGCGGCACAGTACACTTCAAAGGTGAACTGGTCAACGCCGCCTGCGCGGTTGATGCGGGTTCTGTGGATCAGACTGTTCAACTGGGTCAGTACCGTACTGCCAAACTTGCTGCTGCCGGTGACGTTAGCCAGAACGTCGGCTTCAACATCCAACTGAATGACTGTGACACTACCGTAGCGACAACTGCAAAAGTGGCATTTGCTGGTGTAGCGGCTAACGCAGCTAACCCAACCGTGCTTTCTGTTGCTTCTTCTGCAGCAGGCGGCGCCACTAACGTGGGTATCCAGATCCTGGATTCCAAAAGCGTACCGCTGGGTCTTGATGGCGCAACCTTCAGCACCGCTGTGACTCTGAAAGACGGTGTGAATATTCTGCCGTTCCAGGCGCGTTACTACGCTCTGGGGGCAACCACTGCGGGTGTCGCTAACGCCGATGCCACTTTTGCCGTTCAGTACGAATAATCACCACACCACGGTAATGACAGGATGTCATACAGGGCCACGGAAGGCCTGTCCTTAAACGGAATGAAAGGGTGAGATGATGCGTCTGCTAATAGTGAGTCTGCTGTTTCTTCTGCCCCCAGCGCTGGAAGCTGGCGAGTACTGGGAGACCATGCTACCCGGAGGGGCCATGAGATTTCAGGGGGAGCTGCTCGCAGAAGCCTGCAGCGTGGAAATTTCTGACCGTTCCCTTACCGTGAATATGGGGCAAATCCGGACAAATATGCTGCATGCTCCGGGTGAAGATGCCGACCCGGTTGAGTTTGATATTCATCTTCGGGACTGTAACCGAAACGTCAGCCAATATGTCGGGGTGACTTTCAATGGTGTTGCTGACGGTAAAAATCCTGATGTTATTTCGGTCGGCGAAGGTCCTGGCATTGCACAGGATATTGGTGTGGCCATTTTTGATGCCTCCAATACGCTTATTCCGCTCAACAGCCCGCCAAGGCGAGTTGCGTCTGTTGTGAACGGAGAAACCATATTGCATTTTGTCGCGAAGTATCGGGCAACAGGACATCATGTTATGGGAGGAAAGGCGGATGCACAGGCGTGGTTTTCTCTGACATATGAATAACAAAAATAGCATGTACTGCAAGTTTATATATTTTAGCCATGAAGAGGGTCTGAGGTGAAGAAGAAAACTGGAATATCCCGCAGGTTACTGGCTGGAGTGATGCTGCTGACTTGTGCAGCCCTCTCATTGCAAGCAAAAGCGGCTGTGGCACTCGGTGCCACTCGGGTCGTTTATCCTGCAGGTCAGAAACAGGTTCAGCTCGCGGTAACCAATAATGATGAAAAGAGCACATTCCTGATTCAGTCCTGGGTGGAAAATTCGGCGGGTCAGAAAGATGGCCGTTTTGTTATTACGCCACCTCTTTTTTCCATGCAGGGAAAAAAAGAAAATACCCTCCGGATTATCGATGCAACAAATAATCAGCTTCCACGTGATAGGGAAAGTTTGTTCTGGCTGAGTGTGAAAGCTATCCCGGCAATGGATAAATCAAAGACGAATGATAATGTCCTGCAGCTGGCTATTATCAGTCGGATAAAACTATATTACCGTCCCTCCGGGCTCTCAGTCGCGCCAGAAAAAGTGGCGGAGTCCCTGCGCTTCAAACGCCAGGCAGGAAAGTTGACCATCAGTAACCCCACGCCTTATTACGCCACAGTGACGGAGTTGAATGCCGGTGCGCGCAAACTGAATAACGCACTGGTTCCACCTCTGGGCGAGGCTTCAGTGGATCTGCCTGCCGATGCCGGTAGTCAGATTACTTACAGGACGATTAATGATTACGGTGCGCTTACGCCCAAAATGACTAGCCAGAACCAGTAAGGGCCATAAGTCTGTTCTGCATCACGGATTAACTACGGATCCTCTTTCAGCTGATTACCGGCGAATATATTCGAGCCGGAGGGAATATGTCACATCTGATATCTGAAAAAGGGCTAAAAACCCCGAGAAAAAGGACGCTCTCCGGATATAAATCTGGCTGCCGTTTTACCTTAATTCCACTTGCCTTACTGATTGCGGCAAATATTCCGTCAGCCCGGGGCGAGCTTTATTTTAATCCCCGGTTTCTGGCTGATGACCCGGCTGCAGTGGCGGATCTTTCAGCTTTTGAAAAAGGCCAGGAAGCTCCTGCAGGAACCTACCGGGTAGATATCTATCTCAATGATGGTTATATGACTACGCGTGATATCCGGTTTATGGCCAGTGAGAAGGACCACAGTTTGTCTCCCTGTCTGACCCGTGGGCAACTTAGTGGAATGGGGGTCAATACCCTGTCCATTCCCGGTATGTCTGTGTTGGCAGCAGATGCCTGTACACCGCTTTCTATTTTGATACCTGAAGCTACCGTTCGCTTTGATGTTGGGCTGCAGCGTCTGTATATGACTATTCCGCAGGTATACATGGATAGCCGGGCTCGCGGCTATATATCACCTGAATTATGGGATCCGGGCATTAATGCCGGGATACTGAATTATAGCCTGACGGGAAATAATGCTCGCAGCAAAAACGGCGTCACCAGTAATTATACTTATCTGAATCTGCAGAGCGGTCTGAATCTGGGGGCCTGGCGCCTGCGAGATAACACCACATGGAGCTACAGTTCTGGCACGGTTCATGAGAATCGTTGGGAGCATGTTAATACTTATGCAGAGCGTGACATTGTGGCGTTACGTTCACGCCTTACGCTCGGCGACCGGTATACTGACGGTGATATCTTTGACAGCATAAACTTCCGCGGCGCAAGGATTGCCTCGGACGATAATATGTTGCCGGACAGCCAGAAAGGTTTTGCCCCTGTTATCCGGGGTATCGCACGCGGCACGGCGTCAGTGTCAATCAAACAGAACGGGTATGAAATTTACCGGAGTAACGTTCCACCCGGTCCCTTTGTGATTAATGACCTGTATGCGAATGGCAGTAGCGGTGACTTGCAGGTCACCGTGAAAGAAGCTGACGGCACCACACAAGTATTCACTGTGCCTTACTCTTCAGTGCCATTGCTCCAGCGTGAAGGCCATACCCGTTATGCGCTGACCGCAGGGGATTATCGCTCCGGTAACCGACTACAGGAGCATCCGGGTTTTTTCCAGGGAACCGTGATGCGTGGCCTGGCCGGTGGATGGACCGTGTATGGCGGAACGCAACTGGCTGCCCGTTACCGGGCATTTAATGCCGGTGTCGGGAAAAATATGGGGGTCCTGGGGGCCGTATCGCTCGACATCACTCAGGCAAATTCGCAACTTCCTGATGATACTGACCACCAGGGGCAATCTCTGCGTTTTTTGTATAACAAGTCGCTGAATGAATTGGGGACAAATATTCAACTGGTGGGATATCGGTATTCCACTGAAGGATTTTTTACCCTTGCAGATACGGCATACAAACGGATGTCCGGCTATAACGTTGTCACGCAGGACGGAATTATTCAGATCAAACCCAAATTTACTGACTACTACAACCTGTCCTATAACAAGCGAGGGAAAGTCCAGCTAAGCGTGACCCAGCAGTTGGGAAGACAGTCCACTCTTTATATTAACGGTAGTCATCAGACGTATTGGGATACGAATAAATCAGACCAGCAATTACAGATTGGTCTGAATACCGTGGTGCAGGATATCACATGGGGGCTCAGCTACAGCCTGAATAAAAATGCCTGGCAGGATAACAATGATCAGATGCTGGCGCTGAATGTCAACATTCCTTTCAGTCACTGGATGCGTTCCGATAGTCAATCAGTCTGGCGACACGCCAGCGCCAGTTATAACGCGTCACATGATCTGCGTGGGCGGGCAACCAATACAGCCGGACTCTACGGTACGTTATTGGAAGATAATAATCTGAGCTACAGCGTTCAGACTGGCTACGCTGGGGGCGGGCAGGGAGCATCTTCCGGCACGGGTTATGCCGCGCTGAACTATCGCGGTGCCTATGGCAATACAAATGTGGGCTATAGCCATACCGATGGTTATCGCCAGCTTTATTACGGCCTCAGCGGTGGTGTCCTGGCTCATGCTAACGGACTCACGCTCAGCCAGCCAATGAACGATACCGTTGTTCTGGTCAAAGCGCCGGGGGCCGGTAATGTGAACATTCAGAACCAGACCGGGGTAAAAACGGACTGGCGTGGTTACGCCGTACTGCCCTATGCCTCAGATTATCGTGAAAACCGTGTTGCGCTGGATACCAACACGCTTGCCGATAATGTTGATTTAGATGAAGCCGTGGTGAGCGTTGTTCCGACGCACGGGGCAGTTGTGCGCGCCAGTTTTGAGCCCAGAGTGGGGCTGAAGGTACTGATGACTTTGTTGTTTAAAGGTAAACCGGTCCCCTTTGGTGCGGTTGTGACATCCGAAAACAATAACAGCGGAAGTATCGTTGCTGATGGTGGTCAGGTTTATCTCACCGGTTTACCGCTTACCGGCCGACTCCTGGCAAGCTGGGGGGATACACAGGATGCACAGTGTCGCGTGGATTATACATTGCCTGAGGAAAGCCGGAACAAGGCGCTCAGTGAATATCGTGCGGAATGCCGCTGAGGAGATAACATGACTGGTAAATTTAACCGGTGGTCTGCCGTTGTGCTGATATTAATGACGATGATCCCGGGTACTCTTCTGGCGGCAGACAGCACTATAACTATCAAGGGTAATATAAAAGATAATACCTGTGCCGTTGCTCCTTCATCCCAGTATATAACTGTTGACTTAATGAATAATGCGGTAAAGCAACTTTATGCTGTCGGAAAAGTCACTACACCTGAAATTCCGTTCAGCATTGAACTGGCCCCATGTGGCGCATCCGTTATTGCCGTTAAGGTCGGTTTTGTCGGGATAGCTAATGCATATAATACCAATTTGCTGGCGATAGATGCCGGAGGTACGGCGGCTTCAGGAGTTGGAATTCAAATCCTGGACAGTGATAAAAATCAGATTGCAATAAATGCGGATAGCAGCGCCCTGAGCTGGACCCCGCTGACGGCAAATACATCGAACACGCTTAATTTTTATGCGCGATTAATGGCATCAAATATGCCTGTCGTTGCAGGATTAACGAACAGTACAGCAACATTTACTCTGGAATACCAGTAAGCTGAGGTAATTATGCAGAGTGTGAAAATAAACAATAGTCTTTTAGTTGCATTTCTTTTTGCATTTGTTAGCCCTGTATTTTCTGCTGATGTAACTATTACGGTCAACGGTAGCGTTGTGGCTAAACCCTGCACGGTGTCAACATCGGATGTCACTGTCTATTTAGGGGACTTGTATACGTTTAATTTATTATCAGCAGGTTCGTCTTCAGCGTGGCATGAAGTTTCACTCAATCTGACAAATTGTCCCGTTGGAACATCCGCAGTAACCGCAACTTTTTCCGGTAATGCTGACGCTACGGGATATTATAAAAATTTGGGAACCGCGACCAATATCCAGCTGCAGCTGCAAGATTCTTCAGGTAATGATTTGAATAATGGTACGAAAACACAAGTGTCAGTTGATGATTCAACTTTATCTGCCAACTTTCCTCTACAGGTGAGGGCTCTATCCGTGAATGGTGGAGCTACGCAGGGAAGTATTGAATCTGTAATTAGTGTGACTTATACATATCAGTGAGGGGAAAATGCATTTAATATATTTCATGAGAGTTTTTATTATTGCATCAGTAGCCCAGCTGACATGGATTAATTGTGCCAGCGCATTTACCTGTTATGATGCTACAGGAAATACACTTAACAGTGGTGCAGTGACGGCTACAGCGAATGTGTATGTAAACCTTCAGCCGAGTGTAGCGGTAGGGCAAAACTTGGTTGTCGACCTTTCGTCTTCTATTTTTTGTCGTAATGATAATCCGAATACACGAAATGATAATGTCAGCATGCTGAAGGGATCGGCATATGGTGGAGTATTAACAAACTTTACCGGTACAATGAGATATTATGGTTCGAGCTATCCTTTTCCTCTAAATTCAGCTACCGGTACACATAATTTTACATCGGGAAGTTATACTCCGTGGAACACTCAGCTTTACTTGACACCTCTGACCTCAGCTGCCTCGGCTGCCGGAGGGATAGCGATCGAAAGCGGGACGATGTTTGCCTCTCTTGTCATGTATCAAGTAGGCTCTGATAAAACCAATGGTGGCAATGTCAGAACAGCAACTTTTACCTGGAATCTGTACGCCAATAATAGCGTTGTAGTTCCAACGGGTGGCTGCGATGTATCAGCACGCAACGTTGCAGTGACTCTCCCTGAGTATCCTGGAAGTGCGGTTGCTGTACCTCTGACAGTTCACTGTGGTTCTAACCAGAGTCTTTCTTTTTATCTATCTGGCAATACCGCAACCAGCAACGATATATTTCTCAATACCTATTCTGGAACCAGTACTGCTTCTGGGGTTGGTATACAATTGCTCCGCAATGGAAACGCCATACCAGCAAACCAGAATGTTTCTTTGGGGACTGTTGGCACCTCATCGGTAAGTTTGGGACTGACGGCAAATTATGCTCGTACATCTGGTCAGGTTACAGCCGGTGGTGTTCAATCAATTATTGGCGTAAATTTTGTTTATGATTAAGCAAACAAAAGTAGAATATTCTGTTGCTTATATTGTTTCCCCTTGCGCTATGGCGGCGGCAGGCCTGAAGGAATTGATAAGTAATCAAGGGGTTGCGACTAAAGTTATATTACTTAACGATGCGAGTGTTGATACTACCCATTCTGAGGATGATGACGTAATTGATACTTCTGGTTTGTATGTATTTTATATACCTAAGGAATCTTTTTATTTCCTTTTGATGTTGATCTACATAGCTGAGAGAATAAAAAAAGTTCATCCAGATACTGATTTCGTTTTCATTAGTGGTGTGTCGTGTTCCTGGCTTCATCAAAATATACTGCAAATGGCTGGTGGGGAAAAATTTGTTTTTAGTGCGAAGATTATCTCCTCAAAATTGAGTGTAAAACGTCTGGAACAATATTTTACTCGAGTGAGAGAGAACCTACCTTTCACCTCAAGAGATCGTTTCACTGTTAACAGAAGAGGAATGAGTAATGAAGGACTAACCCCACGCGAAACTGAAGTCCTTCTTGACCTGTTCAGCGGTACTGATACCGCGCTTGTTGAAAGAAACAGAAATGTAGCATCTAAAACTTTATACAATCAGAGAAAATCAGGGCTTAGGAAAATGGTTGAGAATTCTGCTGAACTTGCCGGGAAACTTCCAGGGGCATCAAAAAGATGGAAGGCAAGATTGGCTCAAACGGAAATGTCTTCTTATGAAAAAGACTTCGTGATCGGTATAGAGATGCAGGAAGTTTATCAGGTTTATCAGCCAATAATAAATATATCACGGGAAATTTGTGGCTTCGAAATACTCACTCGCTGGCGTCAAAAAGGGTATGTAATCCCCCCGAATGAATTCATTCCTGATCTTAAATCTGAAAGCGTCCTGTTGCTACTTACCGCTATGAGCCTCAAAAATGCCATCGATGGAATAAATAGGTATGAGGGGGATTATTTTTTTTCTATTAATATACATCCAGATTTGATTGGCTGCCCTGGTCTGGTTAACATGTGTATAGAAGCTTGTCGTCAGTTGAAAGATACTCGATGGAAAAGTCAGCTTGTACTTGAATTTTCAGAAAAATCAGATTTTTATACATCACGTGATGTAGAGAATAATCTTAATATGCTAAGTGGAATGGGCATGATTCTTTTTTTGGATGACTGTTTTTCTGAAGGAAGTGTTTTTTTTCCTGTCAGAAAATTTTCTTTTAATGGGTATAAACTGGATAAAAGCATCATTGATGATGTTTTAACAAGTAAAGATGATATAGCGTTAATTACGTCTCTATCAGGATATTGCTCGCTGACAGGAAGGCGATGTATTGCTGAAGGTGTGGAAGATGTTTTTACTTTCGAAAAGTTGAAGCGGCTTGGTGTCGAACTTTTTCAGGGTTATTTCTTTCATCAACCAGCGAGCGAAGAGGAATTGGCTGCTCTGGTATTGAAATCTAAACCAATTTAAATAAAAATGATAATGAACATAATTTATTTATAATAAATGTTGATATGATTTAAAAATGATAAAATTAACGGACTACTCAGGCAAAACCGTAATAGTCAGAATAACGGAAATAAGAATGGTTCACAGCCATGGCGACAAATCACTTGTTTTTATAAAAGACATTCATGAGCCTATAAAAGTTAATCATAGACTTGAAGAGATTGAAGGATTGATTCAGACGCAGAATTCAATAATGAATCTGGATGATAAATTCTGAAAATTAGTGCCAGATAACTGGCACTAATTTTTTTGTATAGCGAATGAAAGTGTTATTTCAGAATCTATATTTATTTATTCAGTTCGCTTTGTGCTTCAATGAGCTCACTTTTAGCCTCCTGAAGTTTTTTCTCTTTTTTATTTATCTTATCAGCGTTACCAGTTTCTTTAGCTTGATTAAGTTCAGTCATTCTTTCGGTAACTTTTCTCTCTTTTTCAGAAATTTTATTTTTTCGTTCCTGGGTCAATTTTTCATCAGTACAGTTTTGACGTAATTCGCTCAGGGCTTTTTCCAGACCCGATATCCGGTGTTTATTACCGTGCTGAGTTGCATAGTCAATTTGCTGTTGGATTTGCTGTTCTTTAGCTACACAACCTTTTAATTCACTTGCAGCATACGTGCTGAAAGACGAAAAAGCGCCGATGAATGTCAGGCAGGTTAGTACTGTTCTTAGTTTTTTCATAGTATATCCTTAATTGAATTAATAAATAATGACGTCTTTGTCAAAGACTATATTTAATTATAAATCATCATCAATTTCAATATATTGATTGGTCGTTTTGTCCTAAATAGGATGAATCCTATCAAGATTTTTAATTATTGGAAATGATAGAAGTGCAATACTGCTTAAGTATCATGTGATAACTTAAGATATGAAAAGACATTATATAACCATCATGTTATAATTATGACTCTTGGTAAAGGACTACAATATGCAAGCATTGCTTTCATCGTGTGCGCTAGTCGCAATATCTTTCTCGGTACTTATCTTCTTTTATGCTTTCTGGTTATTTTTTACAGAAGGGGATATGCCTTTTGTAAATATACTCGTTGCTCTTGCCTTGATCATTATTGCTTTTTATTGTCTTGTCTGGTATACGCTCATTATACTCAAGAGTGATGGTATTGATTTATCAATTTTTTAGCCTTTTTAGGATTTTCAGCTATTTACTATAAAGTAGACATGCTTTTTGTTATTTTTTCCACCTCACCTTCATCATTAATAATTTTGAATAGAATGGTATTGGTGTTTTTTATTGGCTCAGCTGTAATCGGTGTAAGTGAAAAAAAACTCTCCGAAAATGGCTTTATCATCAGATCCAAATCGGCAGTTGCTTTATAATTTCTTCCCTGGGTGTTAACAATAATTCCATTATAAGATAAGACATAACCGCTATTATTAAGGCAAATCAAGGATAAATGAGTATCCTGCTTGAGTGAGCATGATACTGAATTTCCTGCATCATTAACGCTACCAGTAAGATTTTTTGGGCGATAAATAAGCTTTAGTTGTGTTTTCATTGACATTAGTAAGTATTTATCAATTCCAGGTATTTCTTTGATGGCTGGAACTTCATAAATATTTATCCAATAGAGGCTTTCTCTATCTGTTGGTAATTTTTGTCCATTAAATATAACTCTAACTGATTTTATTTCATTAGGGCGTAAATTAAATATTGGAGGAATCAGAACAAATGGTGATGAAGCGCTCTGCTTGAAATTGTTAACCTCGCCTGAATCCACCCATGTCTGGACAAATGTTGGATATGGATTAATATTCATGATATTAACGCTTTGAGTGCTATCGCCTTCATGGTAAATCACTCTGGTTTTTTCAATCAACATCCCCGCATGGCTAATTGGCGTAAGCAGGAACAGTATTATTAATATTGTTTTACCCATCACTGAACCCTCACCCAGATGTAAGCTTTAGCGCTGACTTTTCCCGCAGTCACCGTTTGGCCAGGAATTTTCTTCAATGTAGCAGTGAATACAGAATTATAACTGGTGTACCCTGACGCCGCACTACCAATAGATGATGCACCGTTTAAAACAGAATACCAACCCACATCATTACCGCTTGGGCAACCGAGTGAAGTACACACTCCCCATCCTAAGAAATTCATCGCTGTGCCGGTTGAGGTATTGCTTAGGGCAATACCCACGCCAGTTGCAATTGTAGAATTAGTCCCATAGCCATCTGAAAGTAAATAACTGACACCGCCTGATGCGTTTACCAGCCCAAGTTCCTTTGCCGTTAAATAACTTTCATAGGGCACTTGCAGTCCTAATGCTGTACTACCGGAGGAAATTCCGGAGACCGCGGCATTATCACACTCAATAGACACAGTGAAATTTGCCTGTGATGTTCCACCGTTATTGAGTGATTGAATGCTAATTGTAGGCAGCAGTACTAAAGGCGTTACATTGCGGGCCACGCAGGTAGATGTATGGGTCAGAGTAGATATAGGTGACGTTCCCATTCCCATTGCGATCCAACGTCCTGTCCCCCATGTGGTGTAGTTATCGGCAGAATCGGAACCGATAGGATCGCTAGCAATACCCGGTCCTTTGAAAGTGACATAGCCATTTGGTTGTATGCAGGTATAGCTAGACGTGCCTGTTGGTGACGCCATTCCTGAATAAGGGGAGCTGGCAACATAACCACCGCAGTAGTTACTTTTCCCCTGCCCTGGCAGTTTGCTTATTCTGATAAGATCTGCGCGAATAGCGCTAAAATCTTTAACACGAATTTGTATTTTGTTACCCACTGTTGCGTAGCTAGTAATAGGATATTGCTGCCAGTAGCGAGTAAATGGAAGTCCTGAATTAATATGTGTTAATTTTATACCTACGTAGGGGAAATAGGTGGCAAAATAGTTCTCATGGGAATCATCCTTACCCAGATCGAAGTATCCACCGACACGATCGTCACCGTTTGTTGCGAAAACTTCATAGATATTTCCTGCGTCAGTTGCGTCGCATTCATATAAAACAAGATCTCCAGCTCCACTACTGCTATACCTAACTGCAGTAGTAATACTGAATACCGTACTCGCTAATGGCGTGCCAACGGGTTGAAGGTAGCTGCTGGTAATGTTGACGTTGCCGAGGCCAATCCCCACACCACAACTATCGCAGCCAGCATCGATAGATGACTTTCGCGTACAGGTTGCATGAGCCTGAGTGAATGAAAGTAACCCGAGCAGCATCAATAATGTCAATATAAATGATTTTGACCGAATCATTATTTACATTCTCCCTGTGTTTTTATTATTGGATCGTCTTTATCTGCATCTGAAATACGGTAATGTAAATTGCAGGAATAGTTATTCCCCCATTTCACGATTAAATTGTCTTCAAGTTTATCATTACGTACCCATGCTTGATTATTTTGTCCGACGGTTCCGACAGGATTGTCCTTATTATTATAAACGGTGGCGCCTAACGGCAGCGGTTTATTATAGTTGATATTTATTAACATCGGGTAACCATGCAAGATGCTGAACTTGACTCTTACCATTGCTCCGACCATCGGTGCGATACGCTGGCTTCCTGAAACAATCTCTGCGTTTTTATTGATTTCAGACGAATCAAGGGCAACGTTATTATACTGATAAGGCGCAATAGAAGGACTCAATGCAAAGCCAAATCTGTCGACGGTCGTATTTTGGCTACCGACAACCTTCGCGCCCTGAGCACCTTTTGCTTCAATTAAGGCAAATGTATCTCCCAGGTATGGGCCAAGAGTCACTCCATCTTTGTGAAGAACGATTGCTCCTTGCAGTCCTGCTGAGCCTTGAGAATAACTTTTCGCGTGGGAAAGCGTTCCCTGAACCGAACCGAAGGAAGTCGAGGTTTGTAATGTCCCGCCAACGGATTGATTATTAGCGTAATCATGTGCATAGGTCAGACCATAGTTAATTGGTTGGTTTGTGCTCATTAAACCTGACAAAGTGGATTGTAGCGTAGATCCTACTCCGTTTTGCTGGGTGTAAGTACTACTAAGAGTATTTTGTTGATTTCGTCCAAGGGGGATGGAAATAGAGACTGAACTTAACGTTTGCTGAGTGGATGAATAATAGTTATTGATATAGTTATCGTAGCCAATGCCACCATCAATGTAATTATTTCGGGCTTCACTGTAGCGGGTTCGTGCAATAGAAGCATTGAAAGAAATACCATTGGCGAATTGTTTGTTGTATCCAAACTGGTATTGTCTGTCATTGCTTCGGCCATCCCGATACGCTTGTGTCGAGCCTGATACCCATAGACTTCCCAATATATCCATATCCTGAGTTACGGAGATTTCAAATCGGGAGGATTGGTTTAAAGTTGTTGATGTCCAGTTGAGATTATTCTCGGTCCAGGCTTTACGCAGGCCTAAAACATCGGACAGATCTCGATAGCCTGCTGTTGAGTAGCGGTAACCGGCAATAGCAATTGTTGTATTGGTTGGCACAATCCGTTTGCTGTAACTTGCATGGAACATCCAGCCTGTTTGATCGCCATCTGGCAAGTTTGCTTGCGAAAAGGTGGTATCAAGCCCGAATGCACCTAATTCAGAGGAGTACACGCCTCCCATCACCCCGGAGAGATAACCTTCAGCGATACGACTACCAAAATTCGTCGTAATATTGTTGCTAAGACCGTACTGTACGGTTAATTCAGCAAATGGATCGCTATCGCCAACGTAGCGAGAATGACCGGCGATGGCGGAATATTTATACATTCCTTCTCGCACAGATTCTGGTCCTGCTGCATAGGGGACCGTAAATACATTCACTGAACCATCAGCTTCCTTTATCGTGACGGATAGATCGCCTGAGTATGACACGGGATAAAGATCATTAATCTCGAAGTTACCAGGTGGTACGGTGCTTTCATAGATTACAGCCTTCCCCTGACTAATAGTGACTTTGGCATTACTTTTGGCAACTCCCCTGATAATCGGTGCATAGCCTTGTTGTGACTGTGGCAGCATGCGGTCATCGGAGGATAGAGATATTCCCCTAAAGGCAAAGCCTGAGAAAAAACTACCGCTGGTGTAGTTATCACCGACAATCAAATTACTTTTTATGGGTAAAATTGCCCGCTGCAGATATGCGCGGTTTGTTGACCACTGCGTTGTACCGGGATCGCTGTGTGACCATGTTCCTTGTTGATGTAGCTGCCATCTACCAAAGTTTATAGCGTTATTTAAGCCTACCCAAGTAGATTTGTAACTACCGGAACCCGCTTCAGTGAAACGAGAATAATATTGATTGATGCTGTAGTTAGATAGCAGCATAGTTTCACCGTCATCTAAATCATCAGGTGAAACGTAGCCCCTGGGCTCTTTTGCCAGAACAATTTCTGGCAGACCGATCTCGACCAACATTTTTCGCATATCAGTGTTGATAGATACGTTGGGAACAATGTCAGGTAAAAAGTTACATTCACCGAGTTCTTGTTTTATCTTGTTTTTCAATGGAATGAGCTGTATCTGTTTTCTTGAAAAACAGGGTTGCGTTGAACCATTGTGTATCTTAAAAACAATATTATCATGAAATAAAAAAAGACCATTTAGCTGCACATCTACCGAATAATTACCGGGTTTGATTTTATCAGTAGATACGTAGTTGATAACGTCATCAACAGGCAGGCCACTTCCTTTCAGAAGGGTCGTATCGAATACATAGC
The DNA here is from genome assembly GCF_040065135.1 of Klebsiella sp. CN_Kp066. Taxonomy (NCBI): domain Bacteria; kingdom Pseudomonadati; phylum Pseudomonadota; class Gammaproteobacteria; order Enterobacterales; family Enterobacteriaceae; genus Klebsiella; species Klebsiella sp. CN_Kp066. The sequence continues at coordinate 83,437 of NZ_JBEAIU010000034.1, forward strand.
CACTGCTATTATCATTAGAATTTGCCCTACTTGAATCAGCATAGGCAAAGATTGGCAATATTAAAAATACCAATATTGATGCTGTTTTACCCGGCATGTATTTCATAAATAAATTATTATTCTTTAAGTTTATGTTTTTGAACAACGCCGTAGTCATTGATATAACTAACGCTGATGCTTTTCTGTACCTGGGTATTATTACAGTTAGTCGGCAACGAAAATGTTGAGTTTGGTGCAATCATTTGCATCGGTATCTCTTTATTTGCCGAGCCAAAGGTTGTAGTTAGCGAGATACTATTTAAATAATATGGAGACTGGTTGCTAATAATCAGACTACATCCGTGAGAGTCGTTCGTGATTTTATAATTAACAAAATCGAACATTTGCTCATAGGAGATTGGCAAGTTGTCGGGACGCAAGAAAATCTTGACAACACTGTTAACAATAAGTACCAGTTTATTCTTGTTACGTTCATCTTCAAGTATAGAAGGTACTTGGGTAAAATGCAGGTAGAAAATTTGTTCTTTCGACAGTTTCTTCTGTGCGTTTGTGTAGATAAGACTAATGATTTGATCTTGATGAGGGTTTATTTTGAATACTGCCGGGGAAATAGCAAAAGGACTCTCTCCAGCTTCTGATGCCGTAGTATTTTCGGCCGCGGATACCCACGTCTGAACAATATATGGAAAGCTATCGTTGTTGGTAAAGGTTACCGGTTTTTGAGATTTTGATGCATCATAGATGACACGGTTTCCTTGCATGACAACACTTGCTTCAACTGAGAAGCAAAAGGTACATATGAATGGAAGCAGGTATTTTATCATCATAGTCTTCTTTAAAGGCACACATTATGTGTGCCTTTTTGTTTATTATTGGTATGAAATGGAGTACTGCGCAGATGCAACAACTTTACCAGCAGTAACACCCGTTGATTCGGCGTAGTATCTGGCCGTCAGTTCCTGAGAACCCGTCGTACTACTTTCCGCTTTGGTAAACGCAGTTGTCGTTACCGTAGAACCGTTGACAAATGAAAGCGGGGTGGAACCATCACTGTCGACAATTTGGATGGATACATTGCTTGCGGCAGGTGAAGTTGCTGTGTTACCTAAATTTCCAGCTGCTGTCACGTTATTGCCAGCAAAGACGGTTTTGATGGTGGCCGCACTTGAGGCACAATCCGTCACGTTCACCGTAAATTTTGTATCACCAGCTGTTTTTGCCGCAGTGTCAAGATCTGCGGTTGATACCGTTGGTAACAACACGATAGGTGCCGTTGAGTTGCCATTTATATTAACCGTACAGGTCTGCGCATTAACTTCGCCCTGAAACTGAACGGTGTTATTGGATGCAGCTAAAGCTGATGTGGTTAATATCGCTAGTGGGATAGCTAACAGTTTGACTTTCATAGAATTTCCTTTTGTTTTCCTGACAGGTGTACTTTGCAGTTATTTACAGTTCGAGCATTATTAAAAAGTGAGTGAAATAATATTGAGTGAGTGCGGTTAGTCTATGGAAAACCTGAATAACATATGATATTTGGTCCTTCTATAGCCTGCGGTACTGCTATTTAAATTATTAAAATCATTATGGTTATTAAAGTCTTTTAAATCAACTGCTTACAATTATTTTTATGACGATGAATCTACACGAAAAATTAGCTTTTTCCTTATGAATTGAAACGCTTAAAACCAATCTTTATAAATAATGCGGTCCATTATATGTTGCAAAATTGGTTACTTTAATTTTTTTGATGTTTTTTTTATAAAATCAGATTCTTCCCAAAAGAATCAGCAAGCCGCTCTTCTTTGGGAAGAATCCTAAAAAACGTGAATGTCACTATAAAATTTGTTATTTTTATTTTGTTGCACATAATGGTCAGAGGTTGTGCGATTGAGTGCAAATAACTAACAATGTTGTGATTCTTGTATTCTCCTTGTTTTAATCTTGCTTTTGTCGGTCAGGAATGTAATGAAAATTACACTCATTCGTGACGCGATGAATATCTTTGTATTCCAGAGAGGTAATCCCCACCTAGGCAGGGATGGATCTTTTTTTGTATTTTGATGGCTGGCCTGGATTTCTATAATTAATGTAAAGGAGGGTTTATTATCTTTTTTGTAAGTAAATAAAATGAAATTAAATGTTAATTTTTTATTTTTAGTGACATAGAAATCATCATTAATTTAGAGTTTTTGATGAATCTATTCCAATGGGGATATTATCTGTAAATTAATTTTTCGTAATTTCTCACTTGTGTTTTCCTTGGGGGAAGTCAATGGAATATTATGTTTTTTATTTTTGTCATGATATTTTCATTTAAATGTATCGATTCAGTTACAAAATATTTATTTTGATATGAATAATTTTTATAGGAATGTTTCTTATAAAGCAAATTATGAGGCAAGGATGTGTGCTAAAGATATAAAATATGTCCGGAATAGACATTTTGATTATATTTTATCCCCTTGTGTAATGACTACCTGCGGGTTGCTTGGTATGCTTGATAATCCGAGGGATGTTACTATATTAGATGTAGAAAACCAGAATGATGCACAATTATTAGAAATTGGTAAGGATGAGCGCATAGTCGTATTTATTCCTGATGAACCCTATTTGATGCTATCAACTTTAAAATATTTAGTGTCTCTAATGAATAACTCCAGGTATATGTTTTGGGTTCTGATTCTTAGCCGGATTCCATCATTCTGGATTTGGAATGTGATCAAATCGCAAGTGGTGAAAAGTAAAATATCACATTCTTCTATCCATATTGCACCATCGGATCTCTCATGTGAAAAGCTCTCTGAGATTTTACTGCCCGAAAGGACTCTGTGTCCACTCATACAAGATGTTGCCGTTTTCGAAGACCTTTTTCTTGGAAAAGATGAGGGGATATTAAATCAAAGTAAGAAAGATGGATTATCTAAAAAAGAGTTACAAGTTATGTCTAGTGCTTTTAATGGCGATAGCGTTACCTCACAGGCTGATCTGCTTGGAGTAAGTAAAAAAACAGTCTATAACCAGAGATTATCTGGGATAAAGAAAATGGTGGGGATAGTCCCCTTTCTGTTTTGGAGTTTTCGTGAAAAATCTGAGATGCAGATCGAGGGTATCAAAATGTTGAACGCACTGACGCCATTTGAGCGAGAGTTTGCGCATGCATTATATTGCAATGAGTTATTTGTTGTATTACAGCCTATAACTAAGGGCACGGATGAATTAGAGGGATTTGAGGTTCTGATAAGATGGTATAGTAACGGTCAGGTTCTGATGCCAGTCGATTTTCTCCCAAAATTGCACTCTACTTATGTTTGGATAATACTCACGGCTTTTTTAATACAAAAAACGGTGAGCTATATTAACTTTTATGAAGGGAAATATTTTTTCTCCATTAATGTTGCATCCAGTACCATCGATAATGAGGGGCTCGTACGCATGCTGGAAAAGGCAAAAAAGAAGTTGCTCTCTCCAGACTGGACAGAAAAATTCGTATTGGAAATTAATGAAAAGAACGATCTATACCAAAATGAACAAGCTATTAAAAACCTGTCTTATTTACAAAAACTAGGATTTTTCATTATCCTTGATGATTGTTTTTCATCTAATAGCGTTATTTTCCCAGTTCGGAAATTTCAATTTAATGGTTACAAACTGGATATGAGTGTTGTTGACGCTATGAGTCAGGATGTGGAAGCTATTGCTTTAGTGAAAAGCCTCTCATATTACTGCAAGTTGACCAACCGGTATTGTGTTGCTGAAGGGGTCGACGAGGCGGGGAAGGTTACGATTTTGAGTGATGCCGGTATATCCTGCTATCAGGGAAACCTGATATCTGAACCTATTAATGAAAACGATTTACAGGATTTCATTAGCAGATTTAATCGATAAACATCACATACTTTTCGTCCTCGGCAAAGGATCAATGCAACTGCAAGGGTCCTTTGTTTGCCTAAACGATGTTGCCTGCATGCCGATTGTTTAAGTGATAATGCTGGTGTTATTAACATGAAATCTTTTCTTGAACCGGTTACAGGGAACTGAAACATGAGTGCTTGAAAGCGAGTTCTGTCATATGTCCTGATGGATAAAAATCATATTAGAAGGTGGTATTGGATATCGGCGGATTCATGGACAATTTCACAGAGATAAGCGATGACTCACCGACTCTTATAGGTGAATAAAAGGCGAAGCATTAATCTCAATGAATTGATTAATAATGATTTTTAAGTGATGGTGCCGATAATAGGAGTCGAACCTACGACCTTCGCATTACGAATGCGCTGCTCTACCAACTGAGCTATATCGGCCCTGCAAGACGTGCTGACGAGCGTAAGCACGGGATAGAAGGTTAAAACTAAGTGGGTGATGCGTCAATGCCCTTGTGAATCAAACGGCTACTTTTGCATCACCCAATGAGCATTAAGCACGAATGGTATCGTCGCCGAAACCAATCCACTTATAGGTCGTCAGGGCTTCCAGCCCCATCGGGCCGCGCGCGTGCAGCTTCTGGGTGCTGACCGCCACTTCCGCGCCGAGGCCGAACTGGCCGCCGTCGGTAAAGCGGGTAGAAGCGTTGACGTACACTGCCGAGGAGTCCACCTCGTTGATAAAGCGGTTCGCGTTGCCCAGGGTGCGCGTCAGGATGGCGTCGGAATGCTGGGTGCCGTGCTCGCGAATATGCGCTACCGCTTCATCCTGATCGGCCACCACCTTCACGTTCAGATCCAGCGACAGGTACTCGTTGTCATACTGCTCCGCTTTCACCGGCTCTACGCTGGCCGGGCCGTTTTGCAGCGCGGGCAGGGAGGCCGCATCGGCGTGCAGGCTGACGCCGCTTTCCGCCATCTGCTTGCTCAGCGCGGGCAGGAAGCGTTCGGCGATATCCTGATGTACCAGCAGCGTTTCGACCGAGTTACAGGCGCTCGGGCGCTGCACTTTGGCGTTAACGATCACTTTCAGCGCTTCGGCAACGTCAGCGGAGTGGTCGATATAAATATGGCAAACGCCGATCCCGCCGGTGATCACCGGAATCGTCGACTGTTCGCGGCACAGCTTATGTAAACCTGCGCCGCCGCGCGGGATCAGCATATCGATATACTTATCCATCTTCAGCATCTCGCCGACCAGCGCCCGATCCGGACTCTCAATCGCCTGGACGGTGGCTGCCGGTAAGCCGCACTCCTGCAGCGCCTGCTGAATCACTTTCACCGTGACGGCATTGGTGCGCCAGGTCTCTTTGCCGCCGCGCAGAATCGCCGCGTTGCCGGTTTTCAGGCATAGAGAGGCGACGTCGACGGTCACGTTCGGGCGCGCTTCGTAAATCACGCCTACCACGCCCAGCGGCACGCGGCGGCGCTCAATGCGCAGGCCGCTGTCCAGCAGGCCACCGTCGATCACCTGACCAACCGGGTCCGCCAGGTTGCAGACCTGACGAACATCGTGAGCAATCCCGCTCAGGCGCGCCGGGTTAAGCGCCAGGCGATCGAGCAGCGCCTCGCTCAAACCGTTAGCGCGCGCTTCCGCCAGATCCTCAGCGTTAGCCCGCAGGATCGCGTCGGTCTGCGCTTCAAGATAGTCGGCAATCTTTTCCAGCACCTGGTTTTTTTCGCGGCTGGAAAGCTGCGCGAGTTTGTACGAGGCCGCTTTGGCAGCAATGCCCATTTGTTCCAGCATTTTCAGCTCCTTAACGGATAATCATGTCATCACGGTGGACGGCGACCGGGCCATATTCATAGCCCAGAATGGCATCGATCTGCTGCGAGTGCTGCCCGGCGATACGGCGCAGCGCATCGCTGTTATAGCGGCTGACACCGTGGGCGATATCGCGGCCTTCAAGGCTGCGAATGCGGATCACTTCGCCGCGCGAGAAGTTGCCGGTGATGGTTTTAATCCCTTTCGGCAGCAGGGAACTGCCGCGTTCAAGAATTGCCTGGGTCGCTCCGGCGTCAACGGTAATTTCGCCCGCCGGCGGTGCGCCGAAAATCCAGCGTTTGCGGTTTTCCAGCGGCGACTCCTGGGCGTGGAAGCGGGTGCCTACGGAAACCCCCTCCATCACGTCGCCAATTACGCCAGGGCGGCTACCGGCGGCAATGATCGTATCAATACCCGCGCGGCAGGCGACGTCGGCGGCCTGCAGCTTGGTGCCCATACCACCGGTACCTAAACCCGACACGCTATCGCCCGCGATAGCGCGCAGGGCGTCATCAATGCCGTAAACGTCTTTAATCAGCTCGGCCTGCGGGTTGTTGCGCGGGTCGGCGGTGAACAGCCCCTGCTGATCGGTTAGCAGCAGCAGTTTATCGGCGCCCGCGAGAATTGCCGCCAGCGCCGAAAGATTATCGTTATCGCCGACTTTAATTTCAGCGGTCGCCACGGCGTCATTTTCATTAATGACAGGCACGATATTGTTATCCAGCAGCGCGCGCAGGGTATCGCGGGCGTTAAGGAAGCGTTCGCGGTCTTCCATATCGGCGCGGGTCAGCAGCATCTGGCCAACGTGAATGCCATAAATAGAAAAAAGCTGTTCCCACAGCTGGATAAGACGGCTCTGGCCGACAGCTGCCAGCAGCTGTTTCGACGCAATGGTCGCGGGCAGTTCCGGGTAGCCGAGGTGCTCACGTCCGGCGGCTATCGCCCCGGAGGTGACGATCACAATTCGATGACCCATCACGTGCAGCTGCGCGCACTGACGCACTAATTCAACGATATGGGCGCGGTTCAGGCGGCGGGATCCGCCCGTTAAAACACTGGTGCCCAGTTTTACCACCAGCGTCTGGCTATCACTCATGATTCTCTGCCGTTCAAAAAGGAGTTTCGATATCGAGTTGATGTTGTAACAGGAGTGAGCCCGCTTGCCAACACCTGGCGTGGTGGACGAACCACTTCATTGCGCGGATCGGGCATTCTGGCGAGAAAATATGACACATTCATGACGGAAATAATTTAATACTCTTTTTTAGAAAAAGTTCCATGTTGTCATAAATTTTTAATATTAGAGCGTTAAAAAACCTGCAGTTTTTGACAGGGCTTTCGCCCGGAATTGATTAGCGCGTATAAATAAATTACCAGGACTGAATAATGAAAAAGAGCTCACTGGCATTAATGATGATGGGTCTTATTGCTTCTTCGGCTACCCAGGCGGCAGAAGTTTATAATAAAAACGGTAATAAACTGGACGTCTACGGCAAAGTCAAAGCGATGCACTATATGAGCGACTATGACAGCAAAGATGGCGATCAGACTTACGTTCGTTTCGGCATTAAAGGTGAAACGCAGATTAACGACGATCTGACCGGCTACGGCCGTTGGGAATCGGAGTTCTCCGGCAACAAAACCGAAAGCGACTCCACGCAGAAAACGCGTCTGGCGTTCGCCGGGGTGAAAGTGAAAAACTACGGCTCATTCGACTATGGTCGTAACCTCGGCGCGCTGTACGACGTCGAAGCCTGGACCGATATGTTCCCGGAATTCGGCGGCGACTCTTCCGCGCAGACCGATAACTTTATGACCAAACGCGCCAGCGGCCTGGCCACCTGGCGCAACACCGATTTCTTCGGCGTGGTAGATGGCCTGAATCTGACCCTGCAATATCAGGGCAAAAATGAAGGTCGCGACGCGAAGAAACAGAACGGCGACGGTTTCGGCACCGCCCTAAGCTACGACTTCGGCGGCAGCGACTTCGCCGTCAGCGCGGCCTATACCAGCTCCGATCGCACGAACGACCAGAACCTGCTGTCTCGCGGTACGGGTAAAAAAGCGGAAGCCTGGGCAACCGGCCTGAAATATGACGCCAACAATATTTACCTGGCGACCATGTACTCAGAAACCCGCAAAATGACGCCAATCAGCGGCGGTTTTGCCAATAAAGCGCAGAACTTCGAAGCCGTGGCGCAGTACCAGTTCGATTTCGGGCTGCGTCCGTCCCTGGGCTACGTGCTGTCAAAAGGCAAGGATATTGAGGGCGTAGGCAGCGAAGATCTGGTCAACTATATTGACGTTGGCGTGACGTATTACTTCAACAAAAATATGAATGCCTTTGTGGATTACAAAATTAACCAGCTGAAGAGCGATAATAAGCTCGGCATCAACGATGATGATATCGTTGCTGTCGGTATGACCTATCAGTTCTGATAAGTTAACAGCTAACAGACAACAAAGCCGCCGTGGTGACAGGGCGGCTTTGTTATGAGTGATTAACGATTTTTTGCCAGATGCAGATTATCGTTATTCATGGTTATCTGGGCGTTATATTCCTTCGGCAGGCGGCGAGCCTGGTAGAATACCGATTGCCAGTATGGATTATCCAGCGAAGAGCGCATCACGCCCTGGCTGGTGGAGGCATGAAGAAAATTACGGTCGGTATCATAGAAACCGACGTGCATGCCGCCTTTAATACGGAAGAAGACTAAATCTCCCGGCCGCAGCTGCCGCGGGCTCACGCGCTCGCCCATATGCAGAAGCTCGCGCGTCGTAATGCGCTCCATCGGCAGGTTGAAGCGATCTTTGAGCGTGCGCCAGACAAACCCGGAGCAGTCGACGCCGCTTTGCTCCGTCCCGCCCCATTCGTAGGGCGTTCCCTCCCAGGTATGCATTTGATCGTGCAGCGCGGCGATCACCGGGATCAGATCGTCTGAACCTCCGTCGATGGTCGAGTGACTACTCTGGGCGGAGGTTTTATGCGGTTTCGATGAGGATGAACATCCTGCCAAAAGCAAAAAAGGAACAAACAGTAGCGCGTGAGAGAGTGTGGGCTTCATATCATTGTTTTTCGTCACTGAAAACGGGCCGTGATATTTTATAGCCGATTCGCTACGGCCTCAGAATGACCAAACGCAAAATTTACGAAACCTTACGTAATTAATAGGGGCAGGATCGTGCAGTGAAAATAACGCGCATTATTTAACGCCAACCTGAACTTATCGTATTAATAAATTTTTTCTCCGTGAAACAATATTTCACAAATATTCGCGTGTGACGCAACCGGGCAGATTCACTTCAAGGTGAAAGATCCTCATCATCCCGCCATTGCGCCGCCAGGCACCCCTCCAGTACTTTTGAGGGATAAAAGAGAGAGTAGGGCGGGCTAATGCATCTGGATTTTCGCCAACTGCGCAACTTTGTGGCGCTCGTTGAGTACGGCAGTTTTAATCGCGCGGCCGAGGCGGTGTGCCTGTCGCAGTCGGCATTCAGCCGCAGCATCCAGGCGCTGGAGCAGAGCGTCGGGCATCCTTTATTTGACCGGCAGAGCAAGCTACCGACGCTCACTCTGCACGGGCAAAAGCTGCTGCCCTACGCCCGCCGTTTTCAGGAACTTAACGTCGAGCTCAGCAGCCAGCTGCGCGAAGCGGACGATGCGCAAACCGGCGAGGTCGCCTTTGGCTGCGGCCCGGCCCCCGCCGCGAGGCTGATTCCGGCTGCCATCGGCGAGTTTCATCGTCTTTTGCCGCAGGCGAGGGTGCGCTTTCAGATTGATAACTGGCTGGCTCTGCATCAGGCGCTCACCTCCCAGAGCTATCCTTTTGTCGTCGCCGACAGCTGGCAGGCCGAGCTCGACCCGCAGCTGCGCGTTCAGCCACTCAGCCCGCAGCGCTGCTTTTTCGTCTGCCATGCCGGGCATCCGCTGGCAAAACAGGGGCCGGTCTCTATTCAGGCGATGCTGCGTTACCCCTTTGCGGCACCCTATCTGCCGCCGGGCGTGCGCAAGGTGCTGGCGACCCTCAGCCAGCAGCAGGACTTCACGCCGGCGATTCAGTGCGACCATATCTACGCGCTGCTTTCGACCCTGGCGCGAACCAATGCGATTAGCTTCGCCAGCGAGGATGGCTTCGCGCTATGCCAGCACAGCCATCGGCTGGTTAAGCTGGAGCTCAGCGATCTGCCTGAAGAGTGGCGGCTGATGCAGACCCGGTTTGCCATTATCTCTCCGGTTCATGCGGCTCAGCCGCCGCTGGTTGCGAAGCTGATTGAGATGATCCTCCATACCGATCGTCAGCATCAGCTGCAGCTGCTGGCCCAGGAGGAGGGGAGTTAACCGGCGTTTTTCGCCTGGCCTTGGGCATCGTACTGCGGCCAGCGATTTTCCAGCTGCCGGGCTTTCAGCGCCCGCTCGACAAACTGGCCGTCCACCCACTGGCTGACGTCGAAAGCGCTGCGGATCAGGCGGCCCGAGTGAGCCTGCTCGACGCTGCTGCTAAAGCTGGCGGTCAGGAACGGGTCGATGCGCGGCGAGGTGGTAAAGTTCAGATCCTGCGGCTGCAGCTCTTCGAGAAACAGCGCCTGCGGGATCTGGCTCTGCTGCGCCATCTCGGCGGACCAGGCGTCGCGATTGGCCGGGTCACTGATTTCAGCGGCGTTCTTCACCAACACGTTAACGATCTGCTGGGTCGCCTGCGGCCAGGCGTCTATAAACGTCTGCGTGCCGAGGAACCCGGCCTGAGTGGTGTTCTGGCGGCCGGAGTCACCGCTTTTGACGACCACATCAATCTTATCGCCGCGTAGCGCCAGCAGCGAAACGCCGCCCCACACCGCATCGACGCGACCGGCCGCCAGCGCCGCTTTGCCGGCGTTCCAGTCGAGGTTGATCACCTGCAGGCTGCGCTCGTTGAGGCCGACGGTTTGCAGCGCCCGGTCAAAGGCCAGCTGGTCCGCCGTGCCGCGATAAACCGCCACCCGTTTGCCTTTCAGATCGGCGAGGGTTTTAATCCCGGAAGCTTTGGTCACCGCGAGGTAAGATTCCGAACCCCGGCTGCCCAGCAGCAGGCGCGTCGGCAGCCCGTTGGCCTTACCGATAATCGCCGCCAGATCGCCGAGGTAGACAAAATCCAGCTGGCGGTTGGCTAACGCTTCATTTACTGCCGGACCGGCGCCTTTGAAAAACTGCCACTGCACTTCCACGCCCTGCGGCTTAAACACCTCTTCCAGCTGATGGCGGATAAACGCCATGCCGACCGGCCCCTCAATAAAGGGTTTACTGCCCGCGCTCTGGTCCGGCACGCCGATGCGGATAGTGCGTAGCGTTTCGGCCTGGACGCTGGACGCCAGGCTGATGACCGCGACCAGCGCCAGCAAGGTGCGGTTGAATATTGCTTTCATCATAACGTGTTGCTCCCTTGAGTTTTTTCTCACCCTAAAGAGCCGACGGGTAACGTGTTAAATGCTTTTATTCGCCAAGCATTGCCGAAAAAAAGCTAAATCAGAAGCCGCGTGCCCGCCAGGCTGAAATGCATTTGATGCATCGGGATTATTCGCCTTACGCAATGGCGGCGAAGCGTGAGGCACGTTTTGATAGCGACATGACTGACTGAAAAGTGGACCGAAATGTCGCAGATGATCTTAAGAACGGATGCTCCCGGCAGGCCGGGGTTCAGGCTTAACGGCTGGCCGTGGCTGCTGCCTGCGTTACTGCTGCTGCTGTGGTACATCGCCGCGCGCGAGGGATGGATGCCGGAGCAAATTTTGCCCGCGCCGTCGGTGGTTGCCGATACCGCCCTGTCGCTGCTGAGCGGCGATCTACTGGCGCAGTGGGGATTCAGCCTTCAGCATCTGGCGCTTGGCCTGCTGCTGGGCGCCATCGCAGGCACGCTGCTCGGGGCGCTGTTCGGCCTGGTGCCGGCCGCCGCGCAGCGGGTGGAACCGCTGTTTTACGCGCTGGCGCAAATCCCGACGCTCGGCTGGATCCCGCTGTTTATGGTGCTGTTCGGGATCGATAACGGCCTCAAGCTGGCGGTGATCGTCAAAACCACCATAGTACCGATGACCATTAATACGCAGCAGGCGGTGGCCGGCGTGCCGTTGACCCTGAGCGAAGCCGCAAGAGTAATGAATTTTTCCCGCTGGCAGCGGCTGCGCTGGCTGGTGATCCCGGCAAGCCTGCCGGGCTGGTTTACCGGCCTGCGTCTGGCGCTATCGCAGGCCTGGGTGTCGCTTATCGTCGTGGAACTGCTGGCGTCTTCGGAAGGTATTGGCTACCTGATGGTCTGGGGTCGTCAGCTGTTTCAGCTGGATATCGTCTTCGTCACCATTGCGGTGGTTGGCCTGAGCGGCATGCTGATGGAGTGGGCGGCGAACCGGGCCTGTTCCCGGCTGGTGTTCTGGCCGCAGCCTGCCGCCGGACGCCTGGCGTGGAAACCGCAGGCCAGCTGGCGGGCGCTGCAGCTGCCGTTAGTTCTGCTGGCGCTGTGGCAACTGGCCAGCCAGTCAGGCTGGATTGATGAAGCCTTGTTCTCATCGCCGCTGGCGGTAGCGGTGCGCTTTATTCAGGGCATCCTGAGCGGGGAGCTGACTACGGCGATGTTGGCCAGTCTCGGACGGGCCTTTGTCGGCGGCGCGCTGGGGATTACGGGCGGCCTGCTCTGCGGACTGCTGCTGGCGCTGCGCCCGCGCGCCGGGCAAATCTTCACGCCCACGTTAAACGTGTTGCGCCATATCGCCCTGTTTGCCTGGCTACCGCTGCTGACCGCATGGGTGGGCAACGATAACGGCGGCAAAATCGTCTTTATCGCGCTGGCGTCGTTCTTTCCGATGTTCTTCAGCACGCTGCAGGCCGTGTTGCAGCGTAACCCGCAGCTCGATGAAGTGGCCATGGTACTGCGCCTGGGCGAATTAGCGCGCCTGCGCAGGGTTATTCTTCCCGGCGCGGCGCCGGGGATCTTCGCCGGTCTACGGCTGGCGCTGATTTACGCCTGGCTTGGCAATATCGGCGCAGAATATTTCATGTCCTCCGGCGTCGGCATCGGCAGCCTGATGATCAACGCCCAGCAGCTGCTGGATATGCCCACCATTCTCTGCGGCATGGTGCTGGTCGGTATCACCGGCGCGGCGCTGGATAAAGCCGGACGTTTACTGGAAATGCGCGCCACCCGCTGGCGTCAACAGGAGCAGCTATGACCTCTTCAACTCTGGTCTCTTTTCGCCACGTGCGTAAATCCTGGCAACAGGTAACGGCGCTACAGAATTTCAGCCTGGATATCGCCGCCGGTGAACTGGTGGCGCTGGTGGGCAGCAGCGGCTGCGGTAAATCGACGCTGCTGCGGATGCTGGTAGGCCTGGAGTCAGCGACCCAGGGCGAAATTCGCATTAACGGCGAGCCGGTCACCGGCGTGGGCAAAGAGCGCGGCATCGTATTTCAGGAGCCGCGCCTGTTTCCGTGGCTGAAGGTGATCGACAACGTGATGCTCGGTCTGGCGGATGAAAAGCTCAGCCGGGCGGAGAAGCGCCAGCGGGCGCTGGAAATGCTGGAACGCGTGCAGCTCAGCGAATTCGCCAACGCGCTGCCCGCGCAGCTCTCCGGCGGTATGGCCCAGCGGGTCGCCATTGCCCGCGGCCTGGTGGCCCGTCCGCAGATTCTGATGCTCGATGAGCCTTTCGGCGCGCTGGATGCCCTGACGCGCCATACCCTGCAGCAGGAACTTTTACAGATACATCAGCGCGCGGGAACCACCACGCTGCTGGTGACGCACGATGTGGAAGAAGCCGTCGCCCTGGCCGACCGGGTCGTTGTGCTCTCGCCGCGTCCGGGGCGGATAAGGGAAGTGGTAAGCCTGGCGCTGCCCCATCCCCGCCAGCGCGATGATGCCGCGTTTACCGCCGCCTGCCGCCAGATACGCAATCTGATTACTTCTGCCTGATTCTTTAATGTAAGGAGCAACTTATGGGACACCCCTCCGTCTTCCCGACCGGCGCCACCCTCTACGATCCGCAGCGCGCCTGGAGCGGCTACACCCTTTTCCAGGCCACCGAACACGGCGCGGTGCTGGTAGATATGAACGGTCACGTGGTACGCGAATGGCCTGAACTGCATGGATTTCCCAATAAAATCCTGCCCGGCGGCGCCATCCTTGGTCACAGCGGCGAGCGCGATCCGCGCTACGGCATGCAGGATATGCTCGATCTGATCCAGGTGGACTGGGAAGGCAATGTGACCTGGAAATTCGATCGCTATGAGCAGGTGAGCGATCCCGGCAATGAAACGCGCTGGATGGCGCGAGCTCATCACGACTATCAGCGGGCAGGCAATCCGGTGGGCTATTACGCGCCGGGGCTGGAGCCGCAGGTGGATGGCGGCAATACCCTGATCCTCGCCCATACCAACCTGCTGAACGAAGCGATCTCCGACAAGCTGCTGCTGGACGACACCATTATTGAAGTCGACTGGCAGGGCAACGTGGTGTGGGAGTGGCGCTGCAGCGACCATTTCCACGAGCTGGGTTTCGACGACGCGGCGCGTACCGCGCTCTACAACAATCCGAATATGCGCGCCAGCGGCGGTGGAATGGGCGACTGGATGCATATCAATTCGATGTCGGCGCTGGGGCCGAATAAGTGGTATGACGCTGGCGATGCGCGTTTTCATCCCGACAACATTATCTGGGACGCCCGTGAATCCAACATTATCGCCATTATCGACAAACAGAGCGGCAAGATCGTCTGGCAGCTGGGCCCGGACTACAGCAAACCGGAGTTGAAACACATCGGCTGGATTATCGGCCAGCATCATGCGCATATGATCCCGCAGGGGCTACCGGGCGCGGGCAATATCCTGATTTTCGATAACGGCGGCTGGGCCGGATACGGCGCGCCGAATCCGGCATCGGCGGACGGAGTGAAAAACGCCTGGCGCGATTACTCCCGGATCCTGGAGATCAATCCGCTGACCCTTGATATCGAATGGCGCTATTCGCCTTATGAAGCGGATTTGCCGCAGCCGACCGATTCGTACCGCTTTTACAGCCCGTACATCAGCAATATGCAGCGCCTGGAAAACGGCAATACCCTGATTAACGAAGGATCGAACGGGCGCATTTTTGAAGTGACCCGCGATCACGAAATTGTCTGGGAATATATTTCGCCGTTCTGGGGCAAGACGCTGAACAACAATATGGTCTATCGCGCCTACCGCATTCCCTACGCCTGGATCCCGCAGCTGGCGCAGCCGCAGGAGACGCCGATTGCGGCGGTCGATGTACGAACCCTGCGCCAGCCCGGCGCGGCGGCAGCGGGACCGGCGCAAAGCGTGGTGCGGGTGGCGGGCGTACAGCCGTACAGTAAGAGCGCCGATGCGCTGTGCGTGGCAACCGATAACGATACCCTGCGCCGCAGTCCGAAGCTGTTCCGCGTCGCGGAAAGCGCGTTCACGCCGATAAGCGCGGCGAGCGAGCTGGAGAGTGAAAGGCCCGTGCTGCTGTTCGTAGGCGCGGAGCGCTGCGTGCACTGCCGCAAGCTCTGGCAACTGCTGGCGCATGAGAAACTCAGCTCGCGAATTGCTCAACTGGATACGCGCTATCTGGATGCCGACCAGCATCAGGATCTGGCGACCACGCTCGGCGTGCGCGGCCTGCCGACGTTGCTGCTGCTTAAAGCGGGGCAGCCAGCAACGCGCGCGCCCGCGCAGCTTTCGGTGGACAATCTGTTCGACTGGCTGAATCGCGCAGCAGAGTAAGTCGCGATTATTGCGGACTGGCGTTTGCCGGTCCGCCGTTGATCTGGCGGATAAAGGCCATCGGCGAATAGCCCATCGCTTTGCGGAACATCGCGGTAAAGGCGGCCGGATACTCATAGCCCAGACTCAGCGCGACTTCGGTAATCGAATCCCCTTCACGCAGCGCCGTCATGGCGTACATCAGGCACGCCTGCTGGCGCCAGTCGCAAAAGGCCATCCCGGTCTCCCGGCGAAACAGACGATTAAAGGTGCGTACGCTTTTGCTCAGCTTTTGCGCCCACTGCTGCGGCGTGCTGCGGATACTGGGCTGTCGCTGAAAATCGCCGCATAGCGCCGCGAGGTGGCTGTTCTGCGGGAGCGGGGTAAACATCGGCAGCGGCGCGGCGGCGCCCAGTTCATGGAGCAGGAGCGCAATCAGGGCGGCATCGCGCCCGCTCTCTTCATACAGCAGCGGTAGCTGGCAGGCGGCCAGCAGGAGCTGATGGGTCAGCGGAGAAACCTGTAACACTTCGCAGCGCTCGCTATCACGCGGGGCGACCTGCGCATCAATATACAGGCTGTGGGTGCTGACGCCGGGCATCCAGACGCGATGCGGTTTTGTCGCCGGGATCCATACTCCGCTGAACGGCGGGACCAGCCACTGGCCGTCATCCGTTTCGACCTTCATTAACCCGTTCATCGCGTACAGAAACTGCGCCCGGCGGTGGCTGTGGCGCTCCAGCAGCGTATTGGGCGGATAGTCGCTGCCCAGCGCCAGCACCCGGCGAGGCAGATGATCGACGTCATTAATCGCAACGTTGCGCATAAAAAGTTGCCCTGGCTGAAATTCGTAATAGATTGGCTTTAAAGCGTAAGCCGGCCATGAAGTTATTCTATATCGTTACCTCCTTTTGTGGAGGAGTTCGAATGAGCGACTGGCTTTTTCTGTGCGGCATACTATCCGGCGTGACCACCTGGCTCTTTGGTTTCGGCGGCGGTTTCGTTACCGTCCCGCTGCTCTATTTACTGGTCACCGGCGCGTGGGGAGCGCAAAGCGCAGTCGGACAGCAGGCGATGCAAATCGCGGTCGCCACTTCGGCGCTGGTTATGCTTTGTTCCGCGCTGCTGGCGACCTGGCGGCACGTGCGTACCGGCACCCTGAGCTGGCGTCGTCTGTGGGCCATGCTCACCGGCATTGCCGTTGGCGGCATCGCCGGCGCGCTGCTGGCGCTTGAGGTGAGCGGGGAGTGGATCCGCTGGCTGTTCGTTATCTACCTGCTGGCAACCGTTGCCGATTGCTACCTTCGCGCCGGATTTATGACTCCGCCCTCCCGCCGGGTGGCGCCGACGGTGTCACACGAGCTTACGACAGGCGGCATCATTGGCCTGATCGCCTCTTTTCTCGGCGTGGGGGGAAGCGTGATGACCGTTCCTCTGATGCGCCGTCGCGGCGTGCTGATGTCCGAAGCGGCGGCGATGGCCAACGTGCTGACGCTGCCGCTGGCGGCAACGGCGACGCTGACCTGGCTATTGCTCGCCTGGCTGTCGCCGGTGTCGTTACCGAATGGATTTATCGGCAACATCTGGCTGTCGGCGGCGGCGCAGCTGGTGGCGGGAAGCTGGCTGGGATTAAAAATAGCCTCCCGCTGGCTGGCGCGTTTACCGGATCGCTGGCATGTGAGAATTTATCCGCTATTGCTGATAGCCGTACTGCTGGTGATGAGCATGCGGGGATAATGAGGGACGCGGCGCTGCGCATCCATCCGAGAGTCGCCCGGGTAAGCGTAGGGTATGAACCGGAAACATGGGTAACACTTTAGACCGGATACATGGGTAACAGTTATAACTGGCATAGAAGAGGAGACTCGTTATGCCCGGTTCATTCTGCTGTCATTTTACTTGCGCATGCTCGCGCGAGGCGCTGTGGCCGATAAAGGAAAATAAACGATGGGTAAAACGCTGACCATTTTCGATCTGGATAATACGTTGATTAAGGGCGATAGCAGTACGCTGTGGAGCCGCTTTATGGTGCGCGAAGGGTGGGTAAACGATGCCGATTACCTGGCGCGGGAAGCGATGCTGATGGACGATTACGATCGCGGCGAGCTGAATATCGCCGATTATGTGGCTCTGATTCAGGCGCCGCTGGTTGGTGTGACAAAGCAGGACGTGGATGCGCTACTGGCGCGCTGCGTGCGTGAAGAAATTTTGCCGCGCGTTTATCCGCAGGCCTGGGATCTGATTCGGACTTTACAGGCAAAGGGCGAGCAGATACTGGTGATCTCAGCCTCGGTCAGCCTGCTGGTACAGGCAGTCGCGGCGCAACTGGGCATCGAGCAGGCGCTGGGCATTGACGTCGAGATGGTGGACGGCGGCTATAGCGGAGTGATTGCCGGTACGCCGAGCTATCAGCAGGGGAAGGTGGTGCGTCTTGAGCAGTGGCTGGCGGCGCATCCCGCCTGTTCGGGCGAGGTGACCTTCTACACCGATTCGATTAACGATCTGCCGCTGTGCCTGCGCGCCGATCGCGTACGGCTGGTCAACCCGTGTCCGCAGCTGACGGCGGCGAATGCGCAGCATCAGTGGCCGGTACTGACGTGGCGGCTGTGATTTTCCCCCGGGGGGCGGCGTAAACGCCTTACCCGGCTACTTTTTCGTGCAGTTTGGGTAACCCGGATAGCTGCGCAGCGCCGCCTCCGGGAATGTTGTGATATCAGACTTCCCCGGGGAGGCGCAGCGCGATCCGGAAAAAACTAATCCGCTTTAAACAGCGGCACCACGCTGCCGCCAATATAGCGGCGGCGCAGCCAGGCGGACAACGTATCCATCGCCATCACCACCGCCACCAGCAGCAGGGTAATAAACATCACCACGTCCCAGTTCCATAGACGCATATTTTCCGCATAAATCAGGCCGATCCCTCCCGCGCCGACAAAGCCGAGCACCGCGGCGGAACGGGTATTCGATTCGATCTGATACAGGCTCAGCGCCAGGAAAGTGGGGAAAGATTGCGTGAAAATGCTGAAACGGTGCTTCTGTAACCCGTTCGCGCCTACCGCCGTCAGCCCGCGTCCCGGCGAGCGCTCAACCGCTTCGTGCCCCTCAGCGTACAGACGCCCCAGCAGCCCGGTATCCTGCATGATTATCGCCAGTACCCCGGCCAGCGGCCCGAGCCCCACCGCGCGGACAAAAATCAGCCCCCAGATCGCCATATCGATACCGCGCAGCACGTCGAACAACCGGCGCATCAGCAGGGCAATCGTCCCCGGAATCACGCCGCGCATAATGTTGCGCGCCGCCAGGAAAGAGAGCAGCAGGGCGATAACCGTCGCGGTAAGCGTCCCGGCGAAAACAATCGCCAGGGTAATAGCGATTTGCGTGAAGTAATAGCGGAACGGCCAGTTAAAAAAGTCGTGCCAGACGAACATCCGCAGCAGATAGCGACTGATTTGCTCCAGTCCGCTGGCGAGCTGCTCGCCGCTGATGCCGAACTGCATAAAGAACCAGACATAGTAGAGCAGGCAGGCCAGCGTCAGCAGGCCGATATAGCGCAGATAGCGCCCCTGGGCCTGATACAAATGCCGATGCTGGCGACGGCTGGCGGCGATATCCGGTTGATTTTGCCACTGACTCATTTTTTCCCCTCCAGAACCCACTGCCGCAGGCGGCCGGACAGCATATCCAGCAGCGAGACCACGAGAATAATCAGCAGCAGCGTGATGCTGACCTGATCGTAACGGTCCAGTTTGATATTGGTCATCAGCTCCTGGCCGATGCCGCCCGCGCCCACCAGCCCAAGGATGGTTGAGGAGCGGAAGTTAATTTCGAGGCGCATAAAGCCGTATGAGAGGAAGATGGGTTTGACCTGCGGCCACAGGGCAAAGCGGATACGCTGCAGATGCGACGCGCCGCAGGCGGCCAGGCCGCGCACCGGTTTATCCTGGGCGCTCTCTACCGCTTCATAGAACAGCTTGGTCAGGCTGCCGATAGTGTGCAGCATTAATGCCAGGAAGCCGGGGATGGCGCCGATACCAAAAGCCATCACGAAAATCACCGCCCACGCCAGCTCCGGCATGGTGCGCAGAAAAGCCACCAGCACGCGGACGGCAACACGCAGCGGGGCAGGGGACCAGGCATTATTAGCGGCAACGAACGCCAGCAGGGTGGCAATCACCACCGCAACCAGCGTCGACGCCAGCGCCAGCTGCAGCGTTTCCCAGATAAGCGGTAGCTGAATCGGCAGGCGATAGCCCCAGTAAGCCAGAGAGCCCTTAGTATGCGAATCGGCAAACAGATCGGCGATGTGCAGCGTGGGCAACGTCTCAAACAGGTAATCAAGAAAATTGGGCAGCGAGTGCCAGATGGTAAGGAGATTAAACTCGGCCAGGCTGCCGGCGGCAAAATAGAGTACCAGCAGCAGCAGGGACCCGCTAAAGGTATCGCGCTTTTGTCGCGAGCGTACCTGCTGATAGTAGCGTTCGAATTGGGTATGGGTGTTATTCATGCGTCGCTGTGTCTTCAACGAGTCGCTGCCCCCCGCGACACTCGCCGGGCGGCAGCGTCAGGGTGGGATTAACGCGCGCTAACCAGTTCGCGTTTCATATCAATAATCTGCTGAAAATCAGCCACGCTGCCCGGGCCGATATGCTGCGTGCCGCCCATCGCTTTAATAAAGCAGGCGTGATCCTCGGTATCCAGCTTTTTAATCGCGGTAATGACTTTGGCCTTAAAATCAGCAGGCAGGGAATTGCTGACCAGGATCGGGCCGTTCGGGATCAGCGGCGATTGCCAGATAATGCGGATTTGCTTCATCAAATCCGGATGATCCATGCGAATCAGGCGGTTGAAGGCGCCGACGCTGTAGCCGCTATTATAGTCACCGACCATGGAGGTCCAGGTCACCGCACCGGCAAACTGACCGTTCAGCACGCCGAGAATATCCTGTTCGTGGCCGCCGGAGAAGGTCACGCTGGAGAAGAAGTTATTATATTTATTATCCGCGGTGCCGCCGAACTGCTGTTTAAAGGCGTGGTTCGGAATTAAAAAGCCGGAAGTGGAATCCGGGTCGGCGAAGCCAAACGCTTTGCCCTTCAGATCCTCTAACTTTTTATACGGGCTGTCCGCTTTGACAATCACCACCGAGTGGTAGCCGCGGGACCCGTCTTTATCATCTACGGCAATCCCAACAATATCGACCGCTTGCGGATTGTTAATATAAACGGAGGCGTAAGAAGACGGCGACATACTTAATACCACGTCAACTTTGCCACCCAGTAATCCCTGAATGACGCCGGAATAGTCGGAGGAGTTACGTAATTTTGTATCAACCTTCAGCTCTTTATCAAGGAATTGCTTAACGCACTGGTTGTCGCCAATTTGCTGCGTTGCGTTCTGACCGCCAAGGATACCCAGGTTTAATTCCTTCGGTTGTTCAGCAGCGCTTGCCTGCCACGCCATCATAATGCCTGCAACCGCTGCGGATAAACGAACTGCGCCAGTGATGTACTTTTTCATTATTTTGCCCGTGTGAGTGAAATTAATGCAATTGGCTAATTTCATCGCCATACAGCCGATGCAGAATATCCTGATTCAGCTGCGTGGGATGGTCGTCAAAAATAATCTTGCCTTTGGCTATGCCGATAACCCGCGTGCAGTATTCTCGCACCAGCTCCACCGAATGCAGGTTTACCATCACGCTGATGCCCTGTTCGCTAATTTCGCGCAGGACATTCATGATCCGCTGCGTATTTTTCGGGTCGAGAGAGGCGACCGGTTCATCGGCCAGCAAAATCCCCGGGTTTTGCATCAGGGCCCGGCAAATGGCCACGCGCTGCATCTGGCCGCCGGAGAGATTTTCCGCTCGCTGCAGCGCATGCGGCAGCATATTCATCCATTCCAGCAGGGAGATAGCGCGGGCGCGGTCGGCGTCGGGGAAGATTTTGAATAATGATTTCAGGGTTGAGGTTTGGCTCAGGCGTCCCAGCAGCACGTTGGTCAACACGTCGAGACGCGGAACCAGGCAAAAATCCTGGAAAATCATACCGCACTGGCTACGCCAGGCGTTCATCGCCCGCCCGGACAGCTTTGATACGTCCTGCGGCGTCCCTCCTTCCGGGAAGCTGAGGATTTCGCCGCCGCTGGCGCGATGGGTACCGTTAATGACGTGCAAAAGCGTTGATTTTCCGGCGCCGGAGCGACCGATCACGCCAACCAATTCGCCCGCATGCAGATCGAAACTGATGCTATCCAGTACGGTTTGCTGCGCGCGCCAGGCTTTGCTCAGGTTGCGTACGCTCAGGACCTTACGCTGCCGGTCGATAAACGGCGGCGTAAACGGTTGATAATCGGTTTCTGCAACCGCAGCCAGGGAACTGTTCATAAGTGCGTCCAGATTCGTCAGTAAACTGGGCACTATTAATGGTGTTTTATATGACTGCCAGATGACAATAAGGCGAACAAATAGTGAACGAACCGGTGAGTCAGCGTAACGGATGACGAAAAATTCCGTCAGTGATCACATTTTTGCATCGGCAATCCGGCGTCTGAAAATACTCAGCCTACCTTTAATACGCTATGCGTACGATATTAAGAATGATACGTATTTCATCTGATAGAGATGCCGCGTTTTATGCGACATTAGCCGCAACGGTTTTATTGCCGCTGGCGCAAAGCAAGGCCTCAGGATGTTCGTGCAAATCTTCTTTCTGAGTCGATTTAACCGAATAGATAATCTTTTCGTGCTTGTTTACGATTCACCGCGCTAAATTTTTTGTCGGCGACTATACCTTTCGTGCGGAGCATAATTTCATTATTTACGCTAATTAATGAAATTAACCACTATTTTTGTGTTGATTATTGGTTTTTTCTTCTTATTTTTTGAATTTCTTCGGTTTTTTTGATTTTTCGAATGAAAGTGCGGTTAAGAATAGTCTTAACAGCTAATAGCTAAGATCCTGGAACATATAATATTCACTTAAGAATCGACGCATATCCCACCAATAACCATATGAAAACAAATACTTTTTGTGTTTAACTCAATATCCTTATTTTTATTCTTCAGGCTTAAATTGACCTGGTCGGTAATTAGCCCCCAGCGCACTTATTGACACACATGGAGAAAAATCCTAAATTTGGTGACACAAGAAACAAGCAAGTCATTTAGTGTTCTTTGCCTCAAGCAATACTATTTTGTGGTTTTAGATTGGATATATTTATAAGAGGGAATTTGCTGAATTAGACTTTGCAGGCCTGGGCTATCAGCAGTGTTGTGATACGTTCAAGATTTCCAGGACTATGGGGTTTAACACTATATGGATTATAAATATTCTTTAGATCAGTGCATCTGGCCGGCGCATGATAGCTTTTTTTTAAAAGGTCTCGCTGAGCTTATTCTGGATATCGATGACTTAATCTATCTTTCACTAGAAAAGGTACGCCGGGAATTTGTATTTATTAACCTTAGCGCCAGTTCGCTGAATTATTTTATCCGCCGCGATAATGAGTGGTTGGCTGAAATGAAAGGAAAGCAGATTGTACTTATTGCTGCAAGGCGCTCGGAGGCGCTGGCCAATTACTGGTATTACAATGGCTCCATTCGAGGCGTGGTCTACGTAGACTTAGCTAAGGATATTCGTCAGGAGCTGGCTTACGTTATCAATGGCCGTTTTCTACGTAAAGATATAAAGAAAGATAAAATTACTAACCGGGAAATGCAGATAATTCGTATGACGGCGCAGGGAATGCATCCGAAATCTATCGCCAAAATTGAGAATTGTAGTGTGAAAACAGTCTATACCCATCGGCGAAATGCTGAGGCCAAACTGTATTCAAAAATATATAAGTTAGCGCTGTAATTAGTAATAAACGTTGTATTTAAAAATTGTGCACCAGGTCGTAACACCCAAAATAATTTGCGTCGCAGATAATAATGATGCGGCCTGAACTATGGCGGGAATGCACACAGACGTGGGACATCAGGTCCCTTAATAAACTCAGGATGAAAAAGCTATGAAAAAAAAGGTTCTTGCAATTGCTCTGGTAACCGCGTTTGCCGGTATGGGTGTCGCTCAGGCAGCTGACGTTACTGCTCAGGCAGTCGCTACCTGGTCCGCAACCGCCAAAAAAGACACAACCAGCAAGCTGGTTGTGACTCCGCTGGGCAGCCTGGCTTTCCAGTATGCTGAAGGGGTTAAAGGCTTTAACTCACAGAAAGGCCTGTTTGATGTGGCTATTGAAGGTGACACCACCGCGACCGCATTCAAGCTGACCTCGCGTCTGATCACCAATACCCTGACTCAGCTGGATACCTCTGGTTCCACCCTGAGCGTGGGCGTTGACTACAACGGCGCTGCGGTCGAAAAAACGGCTGACACCGTCATGATCGACACCGCTGCGGGCACCCTGGGCGGCAACCTCAGCGCGCTGTCTAACGGCTATAACACCGCTGGCCGCACCACCGCTCAGGACGGCTTCACGTTCTCCATCATCAGCGGCACCACCAACGGCACAACTGCCGTTACTGACTACAGCACGCTGCCGGAAGGTATCTGGAGCGGTGACGTCAGCGTACAGTTCGACGCCACCTGGACCAGCTGATCCTCTCGTAGCACCAGGCAGGGGGTTCTCCCCCTGCTTTCTTTCACGGAATGAAATGATATGAAAAAACACATTCTGGCCATCGGCCTGTTGCTCAGCACAATGACGCCTGCCCTGGCGCTGGATGTGGGCGATATCTCTTCGTTTATGAACAGCGACAGCAGCACGCTGAGCAAAGAGATCAAAAATACGACCGACAGCGGTCGCTTAATCAACATCCATATGGAACGCCTCTCTTCGCCGCTGGATGGCGGTAAGGTGATCCCGATGGATAAGCAGGACGAGATTTTACTGACTCCCGCCAGCCTGCTGCTGCCCGCGAAGGCCAGCGACGTGATCCGCTTTTTCTATAAAGGCCCGGCGGACGATAAAGAGCGCTATTACCGCATCGTCTGGTTCGATCAGGCGCTCAGCGATGCCCAGCGCAACGGCTCGACCCGCAGCGCGGTAGCCACGGCTTCGGCACGCATCGGCACCATCCTGGTGGTGGCCCCGAGAAAAGTGAATTACCGCTATCAGTACGCCAACGGCACGTTGACCAATACCGGCAACGCCACCCTGCGCATTCTGGCCTATGGCCCGTGCCTGAAACCGGCGGATGGTAAGGATTGCAAAGAAAACTACTTCCTGATGCCCGGAAAAGAGCGCCGCTTTACGCGCGTCAATGTGGCTGACAAAAAAGGACGGGTCGCGCTCTGGCAGGGCGAGCAGTTTGTTCCCGTGAAATAGACAACTGTGCTGACGGACCAAAACTATGCTTATACCAGGGATTGCCCCAGGACTTAAAGTGCTCCTTGCCTCTGGCATGGCCATCTTGCTTGTTCCGCTCAGCGTTTCCGCCGCGGCTGACAAAGTACAGCAAATCGGCGGCGTCATTATCCCTCAGGCCTTCAGCCAGGCGCTGCAGGACGGAATGAGCATTCCTCTGTTTATTCACCTCGAAGGCAGCAACGGTACCCAGGACGATCAGCGCATCGGCAACGCTTTTATCTGGCTGGATAACGGCGTACTGCGCGTCCGGCAAATACAGCTGGAAGAGAACGATAACAATGCCACCGTCAGCGAACAGACCCGCAAGCAGCTGACCGCGCTGGCCAATGAAGCATTCACTAAAGAACTCAAAATTAGTCTGACAGATGATGCGCAGCTACAGCTCAGCCTGCGCCAGCTGCTGCTGCAGCTGGTGGTGAGAAAGGAGGCGCTGGGTACCGTGCTGCGTTCGCGCAGCGAAGATATCGGTCAGTCCAGCGTCAATACCCTCAGCAGCACGATGAACTATAACCTCGGCGTATATAACAACCAGATGCGCAACGGCGGCAACAATACCTCCAGCTATCTGTCGCTGAACAACGTCACCGCGCTGCGCGAGCACCACGTGGTGCTCGACGGCTCGCTGTACGGTATAGGCTCCGGCAATCAGGACAGCGAAGTCTATAAAGCGATGTATGAACGCGATTTTGCCGGCCATCGTTTTGCGGGCGGGATGCTGGATACCTGGAATTTACAGTCCCTCGGCCCGATGACCGCCGTTTCGGCAGGGAAGATTTACGGCGCCTCATGGGGCAACCAGGCCAGTTCAACGGTGTTCGACAACTCCCAGTCGGCGACGCCGGTGGTCGCCTTTTTACCCGCCGCCGGGGAAGTGCATCTCACCCGCGACGGGCGCCTGATGAGCGTGCAGAACTTTGCCATGGGTAACCACGAAGTGGACACGCGCGGTCTGCCGTATGGCATTTACGATGTCGAGGTTGAAGTCATTGTGAATGGCCGGGTGGTCAGCAAACGTACCCAGCGGGTCAATAAATTGTTCAGCCGCGGACGCGGCGCCGGCGCGCCGCTGGCCTGGCAGTTCTGGGGCGGCAGCTTCCATATGGACCGCTGGTCTGAGAGCGGTAAAAAGACGCTTCCGGCTAAAGACAGCTGGCTGGCGGGCGCCTCGGCCTCCGGTTCGCTCAGCACCTTAAGCTGGGCGGCGACCGGCTACGGTTACGATAACAACGCCGTCGCCGAGACGCGCCTGACCCTGCCGATCACTGAGTCCATTAACGTGAACCTGCAGAATATGCTGGCCAGCGACAGCTCGTGGAGCAGCATCGGCAGCATCAGCGCCACGCTGCCCGGCGGCTTCAGCTCGGTGTGGGTCAACCAGGAAAAAACGCAGATTGGCGACCGGATTCGGCGCAGTAATGCCGACAACCGGGCTATCGGCGGTACGCTGAATCTCAATTCACTCTGGTCAAAACTGGGGACGTTCAGCATCAGCTATAACGATGACCGCCGCTATAACAGCCACTACTACACGGCGGATTACTACCAGACGCTTTATACCGGATCCTGGGGATCGCTGGGCCTGCGCGCAGGGATACAGCGCTTTAATAACGGCGATAGCAGCGCCAGCACCGGGAAGTATATTGCGCTCGATTTCTCGCTGCCGCTCGGCAACTGGTTCAGCGCCGGGATGACCCATCAGAACGGCTACACCATGGCCAACCTGTCGGCGCGTAAACAGTTTGATGAAGGCAGCACCATCCGTACCATCGGCGCCAACGTTTCGCGGGCGATTTCCGGCGACACAGGCGATGATAAAACCCTCAGCGGCGGCGCATATGCTCAGTTTGATACCCGCTACTCCACCGGTACGCTGAACGTGAACAGCGGCGTGGATGGCTACGTGAACACCAACCTGACCGCCAACGGCAGCGTGGGCTGGCAGGGGAAAAATATCGCCGCCAGCGGCCGCACCGACGGCAATGCCGGGGTGATTTTCAACACCGGACTGGAAAATGACGGCAAGCTGAGCGCCAAAGTTAACGGTCGCATTGTTCAGCTCTCCGGCAACCGCAACTACCTGCCGCTGTCGCCCTACAGCCGCTATGAAGTGGAGTTGCAGAACAGTAAAAATTCGCTCGACAGCTACGATATCGTGACCGGGCGCAAGAGCCAGCTGACCCTTTATCCGGGGAACGTGGCGGTGATTGAGCCGGAAGTGAAGCAGATGGTCACGGTCTCCGGGCGCATTCGCGCGGAAGACGGCACGCTGCTGGCCAATGCGCGGATTAATAACCATATCGGTCGTACCCGCACCGATGAGAACGGTGAGTTTGTGATGGACGTGGATAAAAAGTATCCCACCATCGATTTCAGTTACGGTAAAAACCAGAGCTGCGAAGTGGCGCTGGAGCTAAGCCAGGCGCGCGGCGCGGTATGGGTGGGCGATGTGGTCTGTAGCGGCCTCTCCACCTATGCCCGCGTGCAGCCGACAGGAGAAGGTAATGAAAGCTAAGTGGCTGGCATGTTTAGTGATGTTAACGGCGGCGCTGTGCGTGACGCGGGTCAACGCCGCGGTCACCAAAACCACCTGGCCGGATGCGGCGGCCATGCAGTTTGTTTTCGTGGAAAACAACTCGGATGATAACTTCTTTGTCACCCCGGGCGGCGCGCTGGACCCGCGTATGACCGGGGCTAACCGCTGGACCGGACTGAAATATAACGGCTCGGGCACCATTTATCAGCAGAGCCTGGGCTATATCGACAACGGCTATAACACCGGCCTGTACGCCAACTGGTTCTTCGATATGTGGCTGGATAACTCACCGGCTTCGCACCCTTTACTCGGCCTGCGCTGTATCAACTGGTATGCGGGCTGCGATATGGCCACCAGCCTGATCTTGCCGCAAACTACCGATGCCAACGGCTTCTATGGCGCGACGGTAACCACCGGCGGACAAAAGTGGATGCACGGCATGATGTCCGATGCTTTCTACCAGTATCTGCAGCAGATGTCGGTGGGCAGCAGCTTCTCAATGACCATCAACTCCTGCATGACGTCGGTGAGCTACGATGCCAGCAGCGGCGCACGCTGCAAAGATCAGGCCTCAGGGTATTGGTACGTGCGTAACGTCACCCATACTAAAGCGGCAAACCTGAAGCTGATTAACACCCATGCGCTGGCGGAAGTGTTTATCAACAGCGACGGGGTTCCGACGCTGGGCGAAGGCAATGCCGACTGTCGCACCCAGACTATCGGTACCCGTTCCGGTCTGAGCTGCAAAATGGTGAACTACAATTTGCAAACCAACGGCCTCAGCAATACCTCAATTCATATTTTCCCGGCTATCAGCAACTCGGCGCTGGCCTCCGCGGTGGGCAGCTACGATATGCAGTTCAGCCTCGACGGCAACTCATGGAAGCCGGTGAGCGGCATCTCTCAGTACTATACGTTTAATGAGATGAAATCATCAGATTCAGTGTATGTCTTCTTCTCAAGCAACTTTTTTAAGCAGATGGTGACGCTGGGCATCAGCGACGTGAATACCAAAGATCTGTTTAATTTCCGTTTCTATAACACCACCTCGCCCGAGTCTGGCTGGTACGAGTTTTCAACCTCTAACACCCTGATAATTAAGCCGCGTGATTTCAGCATCAGCATTATTTCCGATGAGTACACCTCGGCGCCGACCCGCGAGGGCTACGTGGGCAGCGGCGAGCCGTCGCTGGATTTCGGCTATATTGTGACGACCAGCGGTAAGACCGCCGCCGATGAAGTGCTGATTAAAGTCACCGGCCCGGCGCAGGTTATTGGCGGGCGTTCATACTGTATTTTTAGTTCATCCGACGGCACGGCGAAGGTGCCGTTCCCGGCGACGCTGGCGTTTACGACGCAGACCGGGTCAACCAAAACTTACGATGCCGGATGCGATGATACCTGGCGCGATATGACCGATGCCCTGTGGTTAACCACGCCATGGACGGATATTTCCGGCGATGTCGGGCAGATGGACAAAACGACGGTCAAGTTTTCCATCCCGATGGATAATGCGATATCGCTGCGAACGGTGGATGATAACGGCTGGTTTGGTGAAGTGAGTGCTTCAGGAGAAATTCATGTCCAGGCGACGTGGCGTAACATTAACTAATTTGCTGCGGATGCTGATCTGCCTGCTGTCGCTGGGACTGGCGACAGCAGCGCAGGCTATCTCGGTGGGGAATTTAACCTTCTCGCTGGCAGCGGAAGACAATTTCGCTGCTAAGCGGGTTATCAACAACAATAAAAGCGCCCGGCTGTATCGGGTCTCTATCGTCGCTATCGACCGCCCCGGCGGCAAAGAGGTGCGTTCCCGTCCGGCGGACGGCGAGCTACTGTTTGCCCCGCGTCAGCTCACTCTACAGGCGGGGGAGAGCGAATATTTTAAGTTTTACTACCACGGCCCGAAAGATAACCGCGAGCGCTATTATCGGGTATCGTTCCGGGAAATTCCGACCCGTAATTACGTAATGCGTAATCAAAGCGGTACGGAAGTGAGTATGGATCCGGTGGTGGTCATGGACACTATCCTCGTCGTTCGCCCGCGCGAGGTACAGTTCAAATGGGCTTACGATCGCGCGGCGGGGACCGTCAGCAACACCGGCAATACCTGGTTTAAGCTGCTGATCAAGCCCGGATGCGATACGACGGAAGAGGAAGGGGATGCATGGTATTTGCGGCCCGGGGACGTGGTTCGCAAGGCTTCGCTGCGCCAGCCGGGGAACCACTACATTATCTATAACGACAAATTTATTAAAATGACAAAAGACTGTCCGGTGAAGTAGCCGGGCAGCGCTCGCCATCCGGATAACATTCATCATTGAGAATGATCTATTTTTGATTTTTTATGTTTTTTTGATGTTATTTTGCGCCGAAAAAATATCAACATTATGTCCGCTTTGATACGTGATGAAATGATGTTTTCGTATCCCGAATATATATGATATTCCATCATTAAATAATTCATACTAATTGTCATTATCGTTCCGGCTATGAATTTTTTCTATTAATATGGCTTTTCCTAAGAAAGTTCCTAATGGCTGGTGGGGAAATTCCTGGACCAGATGAATTGAGAATTATTTTCAAGCGCCATGTTTTTATTATCTCATTGTAATTAATGGTTTTTTTGTGATTTCTTGTTTTTAAGTTAATTAAGATACTCTAATTTTTTTTATCATTTTATTTTAGGGGTTCTAATTTCTTAGTTGTGAAGTGCCATTTCATCCATCCTTCATATTGACTCGTGTTAATTAAACACATAACTTCTGAAACATAAAGTGGCTGTTTCATATTGTGATTGCGCATTTAAATACAAATTATATGCCATGCGTATGTTTTATTTTGTGTTATATAGAATCTGAATTATTCATCTTATATATGTTTAGTGGCGTTTTTTGCGCAGAGGAGTCGCCTTCCTTTGTACTCTTCCCGTTAAGGAAAGCGGCAAATCATGGATGAGGAGCGCGTGATATATGGACTATCTCACTGATTTACGGTCATGTATCTGGCCGAGAGAAGATCGCTACTTTGTTGACGGATTATCCACGATTATTTTTGATATCCGCGATTTGATCTACCCATCTCTGGATGAACTACGCGACGGGTTTATGTTTATTAATATTAGCCCTAAATTTATGAGCCACTTTATCAGCCATGAACACCAATGGCTGAAAATCGCCGAGAAAAAACAGGTGATATTAATTGCCGCAACCAGGCTGGAGGCGCTGGCCAATTACTGGTATTTCAATAGTCAGGCCAGAGGCGTGGTTTATACGGAATCCTTATACGCTATTCGCCATGAGCTGACCCGAGCCATAAACGGTCGTTTTCGCCGCAGTGATATAAAAAAAGGAAAAATGACCCGTAAAGAGATGCAAATCATTGGTCATCTTGCGCAGGGGATACAGCCGAAATCTATTGCCAAAATTGAGAACTGCAGCGTCAAAACGGTTTATACCCATCAGCGTAACGCGGAGGTGAAGCTGGATTTTAAAATAAATAAATTAGCCATCTGAGATTTAAGCTCGGCGGGTCGTTTATCCCTTCGCCGGGCGAGCGTAAATGTTATGGGTCGTAAATAATATATATTATATAAATCAATGTATTACCTGAAATAGTATCAAGCAGCCTTGCTCCGGCGCAGAAGAGACGCGTTGCTCAGGAAACGCAGCGTGGCGCGATAATCCTTCACCGCGCCACGGCCGATGGCTACCCGGTCGCTCTCCCATATCGGCGATTTGCCAGCAGACTCAGTCCGCAGCACAGCAGATAGTAAACCGCGCCGGTAAAAACAAAAATCGCCAGCGGGTAGATCTGCACCCGGTTATTGACCTGCCCGGCGACGGTAGTCAGCTCCGGTACATTGACGATAAAGGCCAGCGAGGTGTCTTTGAGCAGGCCGATAAATATCCCAACCAGCGACGGCTGAACGTTACGCAGGGCCTGCGGTAGCAGGATCAGGCGCAGCGTTTGCCCGGGAGCGAAACCCTGGGTCAGCGCTGCTTCGTATTGCCCACGGGGTAGCGATTGCAGGCCCGCCAGCACTGAATGCATCACCGAGGCGGCGGTAAACCACGCCAGCGCCACCGTGACGGTGACCGCGCCCGGGAGATCGCTGCCGGTGAGCATAGGAAGCAGATACCACAGCCAGAAAATCACGAAGATCAGCGGGATGCCGCGAATAATTTCCGCCCACAGAAATAGCAGCCGCCGCACGATCCCCTCGTAGCGCCAGGCGATAGCTGCCAGCAGAACGCCGCCCGGCAGCGCCAGCGCGGCGGCGCCGATAGCCATCAGCAGCGTCAGCACCACGCCGCCGGGGATACCGTCCGCCAGCCGCCCCCACAGCAGATAATCGAGGTTATCAACGATGACCGCCAGATTAGCGTTCATAACCGGCTCTCCTTTGCTGAGCTCTTCCCGGACCGAGACGCGTCAGCGCCACGCCCATCAGCACCCCAAGCGCCAGATACAGCGCGGTGCCGACGGCAAACGCCTCCAGCGCATGCGCGTTGTAGCTCTCGATTTGCCGCACCTGATAGGTCAGTTCGGCAAAGCCGATACCACTCGCCAGCGAAGAGAGCTTCATCAGGTTGAGATACTGGCCGATAATCGGCTGCCAGGCGTTAGCCAGCCCCTGCGGCAGCAGAATGTGGCGCAGCTCCTGCCAGGGCGTAAACCCCTGCGACAGCGCTGCTTCCCGCTGACCGTGGCTAACGGCGCGCAGCCCGGAGGCGATCTCTTCAATCAGAAACGCCGAGGTAAAGACCCCGAGTCCCCACATTGAGCAGAGAAACTCCGGCGTCAGCCACCAGACGTTGCCCGGGAGAATCGACCAGCTGCGATCGTCATTAATAAAATCCCGCGCCCCCAGCGGCAGCAGATTCCAGGCGGCAAAATACCAGAACAGCAGCTGGACCAGCAGCGGCGTATTGCGGAACAGTGAAACCCAGGCCGCCACCAGCCAGCGGCCGGGCCTGCCGCCCCCGAGACGCAGCGCCAGCAGCAGGATGGCCAGCACGGTCGCCAGAACCATCCCGGCGATGCTGACCCAGACGGTGGTGAGAAAACCGGAGATGATCCATTGCAGCGGCTGCCCGCTCAGCACGCCATGCCAGTCGAGATGCGGGATCACGCCTCACTCTCCTGGTGCAGCGGATCGAGCACCTTTTGCAGGAAACGGCGGGTGCGGGCGTGCTGCGGCCGGGCAAAAAACTCAGCCGGCGGCGCGACTTCGAGAATATCGCCGCCGTCGATAAACACCACCCGGTCAGCAATCTCGCGGGCGAACTGCATCTCATGCGTCACCACCACCATGGTGATCCCGCTATGGGCGAGATTTTTCATGACCTGCAGTACTTCGCCGATCATCTCCGGATCGAGCGCCGACGTGGGTTCATCGAACAGAATAATCTGCGGCGAGGAGGCGAGGGCGCGGGCAATCGCCACCCTCTGCTGCTGGCCCCCCGAGAGCTGGGCCGGCATCTGCCGGGCTTTATCCGCAAGGCCGACCTGGTTGAGCAGCGCCAGCGAGCGTTCGCGGGCGGCGCTTTTGCCCCAGCCGTGAACGCGTTCCAGCGCGAGGGTGATATTCTCCTGCGCCGTCAGGTGGGCATAGAGATTAAACTGCTGAAAAACAAAGCCGACCCGGCTGCGCAGCTGGCGCAGAGCGCTGCCGGTGAGCTGCGCTGTCGGTTTGCCGTCGATCAGTATTTCGCCGCCGCTGAGTGATTCAAGCTGGTTGATCAGGCGGATCAGGGTTGATTTGCCCGATCCCGAAGGGCCGAGGATCGCCACCACTTCGCCGGGTTCAACCTGTAAGTTAACGCCGTTCAGCACCCGATGGTCGCCGTAGCTTTTGGCAACATCGCGAAACTCAATGCTGGCGCGCTGCAGATGCGAAAAATCCGCGGACGATGCCGCGGAGCGTGAAAATAGAGCCGATAACATCATCTTTCTCTGCTTATTTCGCTTCGATAGTAAAGGCGCGCGGCTGCGGGGTTTTGGTGCTCGGGCCAAACCAGACGTCGTAAATTTTGGCCGCCTCACCGGATTTCTCCAGCTTGACCAGCTCGTCATTGACCGCTTTCAGCAGGGCCGGTTCGCCTTTCTTCACACCGACGCCAATCTCTTCTTTGCTCAGCAGGTCGGGGATGATTTTGAAGTTAGCTTTGTCCGGCGCTTCCGCCAGCAGTCCGGCCAGGATGGTGCTGTCCTGAGTGATGGCCTGCACGTTGCCGTTGCGCAGGGCGGTCAGCGCCAGCGGAATATCATCATAAGAGAGCACGCGCGATTGCGGGAAACGCTGATGCAGCGCTTGTTCGCCGGTGGTGCCTTTTACCGCGCCAATGCGCGCTTTGCTGTAATCATCGAGCTTATCCGGTGATTTTGCCGGAACGAGGAACTGCTGGCCGGTCACAAAGTAAGGTGTTGAGAAATCAATGACCTGTGCACGTTCCGGAGTGATGGTGATATCGGCGACGATCAGGTCGGCCTTGCCGGACTGCAGCAGCGGAATGCGGTTGGCCGGGTTAGTGGCGACCAGCTCCAGCTTAACGCCGAGAGATTTGGCCAGCGCTTCGGCGAAGTCCACGTCGTAACCGACGATTTTATGCGTTTTCGGATCTACCGAACCGAACGGCGGGTTGGCGTCGAAGGTGGCGACTTTGACCACGCCGGCGGCTTTGATATCGGCTAATTGATCGGCCTGAGCCTGCGCGGCGAGCACCAGCATGCCCAGCGCCAGCGCGATTTTTGTTTTTGCAATGCGCATTGTTATTCCCCTGAATCCCTGTTTTGTTTTGTGTTTATCACGCTCCCACAAATCGCCCATCGGCGGCAAAGAAGAAAAAGTTCTTATCTATAACAAAAAAGAACTTAACAAAACTGTGGGTATTGTTTAACCGGATGGGCTACTACGCTGGGGAAAAGTAGCCCGGACAGGTGCGTAGCACCGCCTCCGGGAGGGTGTAGAGGGGTTCCGTTCACCATCAAGTCGCAGAAAATGCCTCATCGAGGTACGTGAACGGGAAAAGGGGGAGAAAACCGTCTCCCCCTTTACAATCCCCGCGGTCCCGCAAAGAAATCGGTGCTGCGCACTGCGCTCACCTCCCGGACCTCAGCCTGCGGTCGGCTCAACTCGACATTACTCGTCCCATCCCTGGGACTCGCCCCTACGGGGCCAGCGCAAGCGCTGTTCAAAATTGCTCCAGGCAATTTTGTCGTGTCTCGATTCGCCTCTGGCCGCCATCCCTGGCGGCCAGCCCTTGTCTTCGGTCCTCCGGTTCGCCGATTTCAGCGGGGGCCAGGGCATCGCTGCATAACACGTTGTTTCAGAGATATCTCCGCTGCTGTATGAAACTCTCCCGGAGGCGGCGCTTGACGCGCCTGTCCGGGCTACCAAACCGAGGAAAAGTAGCCCGGATAAGACGTTTACGTCGCAATCCGGGAAAGGCCCCAATATGCATCCCGCAGCATTACTAATCCGGAATTGATATTTCCCGCTCGCCGTCAACTGTGGTTGAAATAGACCCAGGCAAAAATGCTTCCTGACGGAGGAGAAAATGAAAGTGGCGCTGTGGCAACGCATAACGGGCTGGCTGGCTTCTTTATCTGACGGTGAAGCCGGGCAGCAGGATACCCAACGCATCATGGAGGCAATATTGCCGGTCGCCAGTCTCTATGGAATTGAGCTCGGCAACGTTGAAACAAGGTGGTTTCGCCATGATAAAACATACTGAGCGGCGCAGGACGCGTGAAGCCTACTGGAACGAGGTGTGCTTTGTGTAGCGCGAGGCTGTTTGCGGTTGCGGCGACGCAGGAAGCGAAGCCGCAGCCCTGAACAGCTTTATCCCCCCAGATACATCCGCTTGATTTCCGGATTCGCCAGCACCTCCTGCGCAGGACCCGAGAGCATAATCTTCCCATTCTCCAGCACATACGCGCGATCGGCGATGGTCAACGCCGCCGTGGCGTTTTGCTCCACCAGCAGCACGGTAATATTCTCCTCCCGTAGCTGCCTAATCGTGGCGAACAGCTCCCCGACAATTTTCGGCGCCAGCCCGAGACTTGGCTCATCGAGCATCAGCAGTACCGGTTCGCTCATCAGCGCTCTGGCGATCGCCAGCATCTGCTGCTCGCCGCCGCTCATGGTGCCCGCCATCTGAGCACGCCGCTCCTTGAGGCGGGGAAACAGGCTGTACATGCGATCGCGCAGGCGGGTAAAGCCGGCGAGATTATTGTAGGCCCCCATGCGCAGATTTTCTTCGATGGTCAGGTTGGTGAAGATGCGCCGTCCTTCGGGTACCAGCGCCAGCCCCTTACGCACAATCTGATGCGTCTGGCTGCGGGAGATATCCTCGTTGAGAAAATTGACCCGCCCCGTGGAGCGCACCAGGTTGACGATCCCGTTGAGGGTGGAGGTTTTCCCCGCGCCGTTGCTGCCGATAAGGGTAACGATCTCCCGGTCGTAAATATCAATATCAACGCCTTTTAGTCCCTGAATCACGCCGTAAAACACGTTTAATTCGCGCGCGCTAAGCATAACGAACGTCCCCCAGGTAAGCGGAAATCACGCCCGGATCCTCAATGGCTTCCGACATCAGGCCGCTAAACAGCGGCTTGCCGTACTCCAGCACCATCACCCGCTCGCACAGCTTGTTGACGAACGGCATATCGTGCTCGATCAGCAGTACGCTGAGCTGATAGTCGTTACGCATGCGGAAGATCAGGTCTGCCAGATCTTCCGTTTCCTTCGGGTTCATCCCGGCGGCGGGTTCGTCGAGCAGCAGTAATTTTGGCGAGGTCGCCAGCGCGCGGGCGATCTCCACCTTGCGCTGGTTGCCGTAGCTAAGGTTGGTGGCCTGCACGTCGGCGAAATGGGCGATACCGATATCGTCCAGAATCGCCATCGCTTTGGCCTTTGCCGCCCGCTCGGCGGGGTAGTAGCGGCCGATATGCAGCGCCGCTTCCAGCAGCGAATAGCGGCTGGCGCTGTCGAGGCCAACCATCACGTTTTCTAATACCGTCATCGAGTTGAACAGGCGGATATTCTGAAAGGTGCGGGCGATCCCGGCGTTGACCACCCGGTTCGGCTTCAGCCCTTTTAGCGATTTTCCCGCGAGGGTCACGCTGCCGCTGGTCGGCTTATAGTTGGCGGTGATGACGTTGAACATCGTGGTTTTGCCCGCGCCGTTGGGGCCAATCAGGCCAAAAATTTCCGCCTCGTCGACGTGGAAACTGACGCTGTCGATAGCCCGCAGGCCACCGAACTGCATGGTCACGTCCTGCACCTGTAAAATGACCTTATTTTGCGCCATCGCCGCGTCTCCTTTTGCCCACCTGCCAAATCTCTTTTTTGCCCAACAGACCTTCGCGGGCGAACAACATGATGATCAGCAGCAGCAGCGAGAACACCACCATCCGCAGGCCCGGATACGCGCCGAGATCGTGACCGAAGAACTGGAGCGGCTGGTCGAGAAAGCGCAGCCACTCGCCGCTGCCGACCACCAGTACGGTGCCGAGCAGCGCGCCGGTGGTGCTGCCCAGGCCGCCGAGCACGATAATAATCAGTAGCTGGAAGGTAAGCATAAAGTCGAACAGGCCCGGCGAGATGGTGGTCAGCAGCGAGGCCAGCAGGCCGCCGCCGATCCCTTCGAAGAAGGCGCTGGTGGCGAAGGCGCAGGTTTTAATGCGAAACGTGTTCACGCCCATGGCGATAGCGGCGTCTTCGTCGTCGCGCACCGCTTTCATCATTCGCCCGTACTTCGACCACACCAGCTGCAAAATCATCCCGGTCGCCAGCAGGGCGAACAGCCCGCACCAGAACAGCAGATGCGGCTGCTGCGGAATATCGTTGAGGCCAATCGCGCCGTTGGTGATCTGCGGATTGTTGATAGCGAGGATTTTAATGATAAAGCCGAAGCCGAGGGTCACAATCGCCAGGTAGTCGCCGCGCACGCGGAAGACCGGCAGGGCAAGGCAAACCGCCAGCGCCGCCGCGCACAGGCCGCTAATGAGCAGCGCGGGCAGGAACCCGGCGTGCAGCACGAGGATCCACGGGCTGGGCGCGGCCATCTCAAACATATCCAGCTTGCTGTCGCTGGGGAGGATCAGCAGGGCGGTGACGTAAGCGCCGACCGCCACAAAGCCGTTGGGCTCCAGCGACAGCTGGCCGGTCACGCCGTTGATCAGGTTATAGCTGACTGCGAGGATCATAAAGACGAAAATGGTGCTGATGACGCGAATAATGTAGTCGTTGAAGACGACGTTGATCCCGGCCAGCAGCGCGACGCAGAGAGCAATAATGACCAGGTTGCGCAGCTGCGCCCCGGCGGTAGTCGTAGCGTTGAGCATCAGAAACGGCTCCTTTCCAGACGTTCATCGCCCATAATGCCAACCGGGCGGAATAAGAGGACCAGAATCAAGAACATAAAGGCAAAGGCGTCTTTGTAGCCGCCCAGCTCGGGAAAGAGGGCGACCGCCACCACCTCGGTAAAGCCGAGAATAAAGCCGCCGAGCACCGCGCCGGTGACGCTACCGATTCCGCCGAGCACCGCGGCGGCGAAGGCCTTCAGGCCGATCAGCACGCCCATCAGCGGGTCGATAGTCGGGTAGCTGATGGAGTAGAACACCCCGCCCAGCGCCGCGAGGCTGCTGCCGAGGGCGAACACCAGCGAGATAATGCGGTTGGCGTCGATGCCCATCAGGCGGACGGTATTAACGTCGAAGGCCACCGCGCGGATCGCCATCCCGTAGCGGGTGCGGTACAGCAGCCAGAGGATCGCCAGCAGCAGCAGGACGGTGATCAGCGGCACGATCCACGCCACGTTGGTGATAATCACGTCACCAAAGGCGCGGGTGTTGTTGAAAAATTCCGGTGCGGAAAAGAAGCGTGAGCTGCCGCCAAACAGCACGTTGAACAGGTTTTCGAGGAAGAAGCTGACGCCGATGGCGGTGATCAGCATCGAGATTTTTGATGCCTGACGCAGCGGGCGATAGGCCACCCGGTCGATCAGCATGCCGAACAGGCCGCACAGCGCGAGGGTCAGGAAAACGGCTACCCCGAAGGGTAGCCCAATGGAAGAAAACAAAAACAGGGTGGTAAACGCCCCGACCATCATTACGTCCGCATGGGCGAAGTTGATCAGGCGCAGCACCCCATAAACCATCGTATAACCGATGGCAATCAGGGCGTACATGCCCCCAAGGCTCATTCCATTGACCACTTGCTGGAGAAAAATGGCACCATCCATCTGATATCTCTCTTATTTTCCCTAAATAATTCGAGTTGCAGGACAAAACGGTTAACCGTTTTGAACAGCGCTTGCGCTGGCCCCGTAGGGGCGAGGCTCATGGATGAGCCGAGTAACACAGCCAGCGCACATGCAACTTGAAGTATGACGGGGTTAAGGATTAACCACGGTACGAAACGCCAGCTTGCCATCCTTCACTTCGTTGATGACCGCGCTGCGGATAGCGTCGCCGTTTTGTAACGTCAGCGTACCGGTTACGCCCTGGAAGTCCTTAGTAGCGCGAATTTTTTCGTTAACGCAAACCCGGTCACGCGGGTCGCTGCACTGGTTCATGGCGTTGATAATGACGTTATAGGCGTCCGCCGCCATCGCGCCCCAGGTATGGGTCGGCTGCTGGTATTTGGCTTCCCAGGCTTTGATAAACACCTCGCCCGCCGGCGTTTGCTCTTTGGCGTTCGGCGAGTAGTAGTCGGTGGTCATATAGCCGTTGACCGCGTCTTTGCCGACGTCAAAAAAGACCTGATCCGCCGCCAGCCCGTCGCCGCCGACCACCGGCTTGCTCAGCCCCAGCTGCTTCGCCTGTACGGCGATCAGCGCCCCTTCGGTGTAGTAGATCGGCATATAGATCATGTCGACGTTCTTCGCCTTCACGCTGGCCAGTTGGGCCTTAAAGTCTTTGCTGCCGCCGGGAGCCTGAACTTCGATAGGAATGGTGCCGCCGTTTTTCAGGAACTGCGTGCGGAAGGCTTTCGCCAGGCCAACGGAGTAGTCGTTGCTGCTGTCGAAGACGATGGCGGCGGTTTTAGCCTTCAGATCGCGCGAGGCGAGGTTAGCGCCGACCACGCCCTGGAAGCTGTCGGAGAAGCAGACCCGACTGACGTAAGGGTGGTTGCGGGTGACGCGGTCGTTGGTGGCGGTTGAGGAGACCAGCGGCGTTTTACTGTCGTCGGCGATTTTGGTCATCGCCAGGGTATTGGAGGAGGTGACTTCGCCGATCACCGCGTCGACTTTATCGCTGGAGACCAGGCGCTGCATGGCGTTAGCGGCTTCGACCTTGTCGCTCTTATCGTCAATCACGATAAGCTTCACGGTGTCGCCATTTTTTAACGTCGGCGTAATGCTCTGGATGATATCCAGCCCTTTTTGCGAAGGTTGTCCGTAGCCGCTCAGCGCGCCGCTCAGCGGCAAGACCACGCCAATTTTAATTTCAGCCGCCTGCGCGCTGCTGGCACCGACCCACGCGGCAACCAGCGTGGCCATTAAAGACGCTTTCCCGGAAAACTTGTTCATTTTTACCTCACCGTCGGTCGATTATTTATACCCTTCATACTTCAAGTTGCATGTGCGTTGGCTTTCCTCGCTCACCCCAGTCACTTACTAGAGTAAGCTCCTGGGGATTCCCTGCGTCGCCGCCTTCCTGCAACTCGAATTATTTTGGGTATATCTTTAACCATCAATGACTGCATAACATTGAGAAATAATTCACCTGGATATCCGGCGAATTATTGGCTGTTATATTGAATAGATAACGAGATATATTTGGTATGCAGATTTACCTTACAACGTCCGTTTCGTTTTTACTCATGCAATATTCTTATTACCTGCAGGAAAGGGCATAAGGCTGATGACAACCCTGTTTTGGGTACGGTGAACGCATTATGCCGGGGGCGGCTGACGCCTTACCCGGCCTGCAAAATCCGCAATGCCAGCGCGCACCCGAAAATAATATCCAGGTGCGCCCGGTAATATTAAAAATCTATTCTGCTGTCCGCCTGGTTTATTATTTTAGCTGGCTCAACGGTTTTATTTTTCCATGCAGTGCAGGATTATCGCTTTCGTCTTTCAGGCGCACTCCGGTAAGCCGCCGCAAAAAGGCCTGCTCCAGTAGCCAGGCCAGCTTAAAAGCGGCGGCATCAAAGCTCAGCCCTTCCGGACGGATATTAGAAATACAGTTGCGCTCCGACTCCAGACGCTGACGATGCGGCTGCCAGGTTAAATACACTCCGAGGCTGTCCGGCGAAGAGAGCCCGGGCCGTTCGCCAATCAATATCGCCACCGCTCTGGCCTTCAGCGTTTCGCCTATATCATCGCCCAGCGCGACCCGCGACTGGTGCGCCAGCACCACCGGGGCCAGGCTCAGGCCGAGGGTTTTCAGATAGGGCAGCAGGGCGCGAATCAGCGGCACTGCCTGGCGCTGCACGGCGTACGACGACAGCCCGTCGCCAATCACCAGCAGCAGGTCGGCGGGGCGCGCGCCGCTGGCGGCGAGGTCGGCGCGGCTCTCTTCATTCAGCTGTCGCCCCAAATCCGGGCGATTCAGATAGACATGGCGATCGCTGGCGGCGCTGCGGACGGTCAGCGTCGACAGCCCCAGCTCCGCCAGCGGCTGAACAAGCTGGTCGCTGGCGAAAGGTTGGTGGATAGCATCGCGCGCCCGGGCGTGGGCGAGGCCGAAATTCAGCACTTCGCGGGTCGGCAGGCTGGCGCCGCTGCGCCCCAGCGCAATCCGCGCATCGGTAAACTCACGCAGCGGGTTCCAGGCGTCGGGAGGATTCATACAGGTTCTCCTTGCGGCAGGACGGAAAGCAGCGGATGGCGGGCATCGGTCAGACGCAGCGCGCCGTGGCGGTCAATAATCTGCATCTTCGTCAGCCAGTCGGCGAACTCAGGCGCATGCTGTAAACCCAGCAGTCGGCGGGCGTAAAGGGCATCGTGGAACGAGGTGCTTTGGTAGTTGAGCATAATATCGTCTGCCCCCGGTACGCCGATCAAAAAGGTCAGCCCGGCCGCGCAAAGCAGCGTCAACAGGGTATCCATATCGTCCTGATCCGCTTCGGCGTGATTGGTGTAGCAAACGTCGCAGCCGATGGGCAGCCCCATCAGCTTGCCGCAGAAGTGATCTTCCAGTCCGGCGCGGATAATCTGCTTACCATCGTACAGATACTCCGGGCCGATAAAGCCCACCACCGTATTGACCAGCAGCGGCTCAAAATGGCGGGCGACGGCGTAGGCCCGGGCTTCGCAGGTCTGCTGGTCAACGCCGTGATGGGCGTTGGCGGAAAGAGCGCTGCCCTGGCCGGTTTCAAAATACATCACGTTGTTGCCCAGCGTGCCGCGGTTCAGGCTAAGCGCCGCTTCCCGCGCTTCCTGCAGCAGCGCCAGATTAATGCCAAAACCGCTGTTGGCGGCTTCGGTACCGGCCACCGACTGGAACACCAGATCCACCGGCGCGCCGCGCTCAATCAGCTGCAGGGTGTTGGTGACGTGGGTCAAAATGCACGACTGGGTCGGAATGGCGAAGCGCTGAATAATATCGTCAAGCATATGGTTCAGCTGCGCCAGCACCGGCAGGCTGTCGCTGGCCGGATTGATGCCGATCACCGCGTCTCCTGCGCCATACAGCAGGCCGTCGAGCATGCTGGCGGCGATGCCTTTGAGGTCATCGGTCGGGTGATTAGGCTGCAGGCGCACGCTCAGGCGCCCCGGCAGGCCGATAGTGTTGCGAAAACGGGTGACGACCCGGCATTTGCTGGCGGCGAGGATCAGATCCTGATTGCGCATCAGCTTGCTGACCGCGGCGGCCATCTCCGGGGTTATCGCGCGGGCGACCTGGCGCAGCGCCGCTTCATCGGTGGCGTCGTCGAGCAGCCAGTCGCGAAAATCGCCGACCGTAAGATGGCGAATCGCCGCGAAGCCCCGGGCGTCGTGGGTATCGAGGATCAGCCGGGTCACCTCATCCTGCTCGTAGGGAATCAGCGGATTATCGAGAATCTCGGTGAGCGGAACCTCCGCCAGCGCCATTTTTGCCGCCATCCGCTCTTCGGCGGAGCCGGCGATAACGCCCGCCAGCGCGTCGCCGGAACGCGCTGGGGAGGCCTTCGCCAGTAGGGTTTTCAGGCTCTCAAAGCGCCATACCTGGCCCGATAGCGTGGTTTTATACATGTGCCGCCTCCTCAGGAGACCGTACGCAGCTGCGGATCCACCGCCGCGCGCTGGCGAGCCGCTGCGGTCTTGCGAAACCACAGGTAGCCGCCGAGCATCATGGCGGCGAAAATCAGCGCCAGCAGCGTGTTGTACCAGACCATCGCCACCAGGCAGAGCACCGCCATGGCCAGCGCGAAGGCCGGCGCCCACGGATAGAGCGGCGCGCGGAACGGTCGAATCAGCTTCGGCTCGCTGCGGCGCAGCTTAAACAGCGCCGCCATCGAGGTGATATACATAACAATAGCGCCAAATACCGACATCGTGACGATACAGGCGGTCAGCGGCATCCCGCTAATGGTGATCAGCGAATCGGAGAAAATGGCGGCGATGCCGACCACGCCCCCGGCGAGGATCGCCAGATGCGGCGTGCGGGTGCGGCGGTTCAGCGTCGCCAGCCCGGCGGGGAGATAGCCCGCGCGCGCCAGAGAGTAAATCTGCCGCGAGTAGCCCATGATAATCCCGTGGAACGAGGCCACCAGGCCAAACAGCCCCAGCCACACCAGCATATGCAGCCAGCCGCTGCTGTTGCCGACCACCATTTTCATCGCCTGCGGTAGCGGGTCGTTGATATTGGCCAGGGTTCGCCAGTCGCCGACGCCGCCGGCAAAGACCATCACGCCTATCGCCAGTACGGTCAGGGTCAGAATGCCGCCGCCCAGCGCCCGGGGAATAGTGCGCTGCGGATCTTTAGCTTCTTCGGCGGCCATCGATGCGCCTTCAATCGCCAGAAAGAACCAGATCGCGAACGGGATGGCGGCAAACATGCCCGGCAGCGCCAGGCCGCTAAAGCTTTCTGCGCCCGCCCAGCCGTTAGCGGTAAAATGGCTCCAGGAGAAGCCCGGCGCGACCACGCCCATAAACACCAGCAGTTCGAAAATCGCTAATAACGTCACCACCAGCTCAAAGGTGGCGGCAATCCCCACGCCGAGAATATT
Source organism: Klebsiella sp. CN_Kp066 (assembly GCF_040065135.1). Classification (NCBI taxonomy): domain Bacteria; kingdom Pseudomonadati; phylum Pseudomonadota; class Gammaproteobacteria; order Enterobacterales; family Enterobacteriaceae; genus Klebsiella; species Klebsiella sp. CN_Kp066. The sequence goes on from NZ_JBEAIU010000034.1 coordinate 126,922, forward strand.
CAGCGTCATAAAGATAATATAGGCGCCGCAGGCCACCCATTTGGGGTCGAGCGCCGGAAACTGCACGTTCAGATAGGCGCCGATGGCCATAGCGATGGCGGGCGGGGCGAAGACGAATTCAATCAGGGTCGCGAAGCCGGCGATAAACCCGCCGGTGGGGCCAAAGGCGCGGTAGGCGTAAGCAAAAGGTCCGCCCGCATGCGGAATGGCGGTGGTCAGCTCGGTGAAGCTAAAAATAAAGGCGCAGTACATCGCGGCGATGGCCAGCGCGACGATCAGAAAGCCCAGCGTCCCGGCCTGGGACCAGCCGTAGCTCCAGCCGAAGTACTCCCCGGAAATAACCAGCCCAACGGCGATCCCCCATAAGCGGAAACTGCCGAGCGTTCTTTTAAGCGTTGTGGTTTGCTCTGTCATGTTCGTTGCCTCGCCAGATAAAGATATCGGGAGGGTTGCAAAGAGAATGCCAGGGCATACCACCGATAAACGCGGCGGTTTAAGAACCTATCCCATTAGGGCTATCTTATTTGCCAGTTTGGCCCTGGGCAGTGCTCAGACAATACTCACAGAGTGTTGAACGCCCTTCAGGGCGGCCCGCAGGGGGAGCGTAGCGAATCACCCTCACGTACTACGTGTACGCTCCGGTTCTTGCGCGCTGTCCGTGTCCAAACGGTCTGCAACGATTACGCCTGTTGGGCCAGGCTCTACGCCAACGAGGATCAAAAAAGGGGCAGACCGCGCCCGGCGGAAGAGTCGCCGTGGTGCAGCTGCCCGCAAATGTGGCGTTACTGGTGCACGATGGCGCCAGCGTCTTGTTGAATTACCGGACCTGCTTTCACCTGCAGGTTAAGTCCTTTACTCTCCAGCTCGGCATTGCGAATGCGCAGGCCGCGGTCGGCTTCAATATTGACGTTGCTAAAATGGAAACCGCTGAGCGGCGCTTCCGGGGTACCGATAATATAGGCCGCCGCTTTGCTGTCGCCGGTGGAGGTTAAATTCTCAACGGTGATGTTACTGAAGTGCGGAGTCTTGTATTTATCGAACGGCTGTTTCGGGTCGCTGTCCGGCGGATAGATCTGCTCGCCGAGGGTAAAGCCGCCTGCCTGCAACAGCTTATCGACCTCGGCCTGCACAATCGGCGCGGCTTTGTAATAGGCGGAGAACACCAGCGGCACCTCAACGTTATGCATTCTGGTATTGCTGTAGACGATATTTTTTACCTCGCCGCCTTTGCCGCGCGGGCTTTTAATCCGAATGCCGTACATCGAACCTTCGAAGGTATTGTTTTCCACCAGCACGTTATTCACGCCGCCTGCGCTCTCGCTGCCGATGGAGATCCCGCGCCCCTGCTTCAGAGTGTTGTTGGCGATATAGATGTTATCCACCACGCCGTCCGGGAAGCGCGGGTCGGCTTTCTCCGCCTTGATGGCAATATGGTCGTCGTTACAGTCGATATAGTTGTTGGTAATACGGATATTCTGGCTATCGATAGGATCGATGGCGTCGGTGTTCGGCGCATGCCACGGCGAAAGAATACGCGTGCCGTTGATATCGACATCGTGCGCGTAGCGGGTGACCACGTGGAAGCTGGGTGAATGGGTGAGGGTCACGCCGTCGATAAGCACGTTGCTGGCGCGGGTGATATAAATCAGCCGCGGCCGGTCGGTACCGCCTTTCTTGCCGGTGGCGCGGATATTTTCCCGCCAGCGTTCCCACCACACCGCGCCCTGGCCGTCGATAGTGCCTTCACCGACGATGGCCACGTTTTGCGCGTCGGCGATGCTGATAAACGGCAGCCAGCCGTTTTCCGCTTCGGCGTATCGCGTTTTATCATCGCCGCGATAGGCAGCCACTTCGGTTGAGGCCACCAGGGTGGCGTCTTTCTCCAGCTTAAGCTGAATATTATTTTTCAGAAACAGCGGGTTGGTGAGGAAATTACCTTTCGGCACCAGCACCGTTCCCCCTCCGGCGGCGGCGCAGTCATCAATCGCTTTTTGAATGGCATCGGTGTTGAGCGCGATTTGCAGCCGATGGCCTTCTGCGCCGTAGTGGGTGATATCACAGACTTTATCGGGAAACTTCACGGAACTCGCGGCCTGAGCTGCGTGCAGCGGTAGAAGGCCGACGGCGGCAGCGGCGGCCCACAGAGGCAAAGCGCGGGGTATCATGGCATTATCCTTTTTTGGTTTTTTGTTTTGTAAAATTAGCACCAATGTTTTGATTTAATGAGGGCGGCGATCACGGTTTCTCTTTTGTCGTTATTCTGCCCATAAGTGGCGATGATGATTTGGGCGAATGCATAGATGACAGGCCCGGCGGCTTTGCAATTTGGCGACAGGCGGGGTATAAGGAACCTCTTATCTGGATGTTTAGATGTCTATACGCCCATGGGGTCAAATGCAAACAACACAACAACAACAAGGTGGGCAGCTTAAGCGCACCATGAAGACTCGCCACCTGATCATGCTGTCGCTGGGTGGCGTTATTGGCACAGGGCTATTTTTTAATACCGGCTATATCATCTCTACCACCGGAGCGGCGGGCACGCTGCTGGCCTATCTGATTGGCGCGCTGGTGGTCTGGTTGGTGATGCAGTGTCTGGGCGAACTTTCGGTGGCGATGCCGGAAACCGGGGCGTTTCACGTCTACGCCGCGCGCTATCTCGGCCCGGCGACCGGGTATACCGTCGCCTGGCTCTACTGGCTGACCTGGACCGTCGCGCTTGGCTCAAGCTTCACCGCCGCCGGATTCTGCATGCAGTACTGGTTCCCGCAGGTGCCGGTATGGGTCTGGTGCGTGGTGTTCTGCGCGGTGATTTTCGCGCTCAACGTTATCTCCACCCGCTTCTTTGCCGAAGGTGAATTCTGGTTCTCGCTGGTGAAGGTGGTCACCATTATCGCCTTTATTATTCTCGGCGGGGCGGCGATCTTTGGCATCATTCCGATGCAGGATGGCTCTCCGGCGCCGGGGCTGCGCAATATCACCGCCGAAGGCTGGTTCCCGCACGGCGGTCTGCCGATCCTGATGACCATGGTGGCGGTTAACTTCGCTTTCTCCGGCACCGAGCTTATCGGCATCGCGGCGGGGGAAACGGAGAATCCGCATAAAGTCATTCCGGTGGCCATTCGTACCACCATCGCCCGGCTGATTATCTTTTTCATCGGCACCGTCTTCGTGCTGGCGGCGCTGATCCCGATGCAGCAGGCGGGAGTCGAGAAAAGCCCGTTTGTGCTGGTGTTCGAAAAGGTCGGTATTCCCTACGCGGCGGATATCTTTAACTTTGTGATCCTGACGGCGATTCTGTCGGCGGCCAACTCTGGCCTTTACGCCTCCGGGCGGATGCTGTGGTCGCTCTCCAATGAAAAAACGCTGCCGTCCTGTTTTACCAAATTGACCAGGAACGGGGTGCCGCTGACGGCGATTTCGGTCAGCATGCTCGGCGGCGTGCTGGCGCTCTTCTCCAGCGTCGTGGCCCCGGATACGGTGTTTGTCGCGCTGTCGGCGATTTCCGGTTTTGCGGTGGTGGCGGTATGGCTGAGCATTTGCGCCTCGCACTTTATGTTCCGCCGTCGCCATCTGCAGCAGGGGAAGGCGCTAAGCGAACTGCACTATCGCGCGCCGTGGTATCCGCTGGTGCCGGTGCTGGGATTTGTGCTTTGTCTGGTAGCCTGCGTGGGTCTGGCGTTTGACCCGAGTCAGAGGATTGCGCTGTGGTGCGGGATCCCGTTCGTGGCACTGTGTTATGGTGCGTATTATCTGACTCGTTCACGGAAACTCACCCAGGAGCCTCAACATGTCGCAGAATAATCCGTTAACCGCCCTCCTCGACGCAAAGCCCTTTATCCTGCTGGACGGCGCGATGGCGACGGAGCTGGAAGCGCGCGGCTGCAATCTTGCCGACAGCCTGTGGTCGGCGAAAGTGCTGGTCGACAACCCGGAGCTTATCCGCGAAGTTCACCTCGACTATTTCCGCGCCGGCGCGCAGGTGGCGATCACCGCCAGCTATCAGGCCACTCCGGCAGGTTTTGCTGCCCTCGGCCTTGATGAAGCGCAGTCGAAAGCGCTGATCGGCAAAAGCGTTGAGCTGGCTCGCAAGGCGCGGGAGGCGTATCTGGCGGAAAACCCGCAGGCGGGCGCGTTGCTGGTTGCCGGTTCGGTCGGGCCGTATGGCGCCTTCCTGGCGGACGGCTCGGAGTATCGCGGCGATTATGTCCGCAGCGATGAGGAATTTCAGGCATTTCATCGTCCGCGCGTGGAAGCGCTGCTCGACGCCGGGGCCGATCTGCTGGCCTGTGAAACGATGCCGAATTTCGCCGAGATGAAGGCGCTGGCGGAACTGCTGACTGCCTATCCGCGCGCGCGGGCGTGGTTCTCGTTTACCCTGCGCGATGCGCAGCATCTCAGCGACGGCACGCCGCTGCGGGAAGTGGTTGGTGTGCTGGCAAACTATCCGCAGGTGGTGGCGCTGGGCATTAACTGTATCGCGCTGGAAAACACCACCGCCGCGCTGGCGCATCTGCATAGCCTGACGGTGCTGCCGCTGGTGGTTTACCCTAACTCCGGGGAGCACTATGACGCGGTATCCAAGACCTGGCATCGCCACGGCGAAGCCTGTGCAACGCTGGCGGAATATTTACCCCAGTGGCTGGCGGCGGGGGCGAAGCTGATTGGCGGCTGCTGCCGCACGACGCCGAAGGATATTGCCGAACTGAACGCCCGGCGTTGAGTTTGCGCCGGGTGGCGGCTGATGCCTTACCCGGCCTACAACGTGCACGAATCGTAGGCCGGGTAAGCGTAAGCGCTACCCGGCATCAATCACCCGGCATCCGCTAACACAAACATCCCGTACGGGTGGATTTCGAGATAATAGTGCTCGCCGACATCCGGCTGCAGCCGCGTCGCGTTCACCTGCAGCAAAATTTCCTGCCCGTGCCACTCTACCGTCACCTCGTACTGCGGTCCCATATAGGCCACGTGGCGAATCGTGCAGCGCTGGCTCTCCTCGCCGCGATCGCTCAAGGTGATCGCCTCCGGGCGCACGCCGACGCTGCCCTCGCCCTGGGCGGCAAAATGCGGCGGCCTCGGCAGCCGATAGCCATAAATATCGACAAAATCCTCGCTAAAGGCGGCCGGGAACAGGTTGGCATCGCCCATAAAGCTCGCCATAAAGCGCGATGCGGGCTGGCGGTAAAGATCCTGCGGCGAGCCGATCTGCATGATATGTCCCTTATTCATCACCAGCACGGTATCGGAAACCGCAAAGGCTTCGCTCTGATCGTGGGTCACGTACAGCGAGGTGATATCAAACTGCTTCTGTAACTCGCGGATCTTATCGCGCATGCTGCGCCGCAGGTTGGCGTCGAGGTTGCTTAAGGGCTCATCAAACAGCAGCACCTTTGGCTTGAGGATCAGGGCGCGCGCCAGCGCCACGCGCTGCTGCTGACCGCCGGAGATCTGATCGACATAGCGATCTTCGAATCCTTCCAGATCCACCATCGCCAGCGCCTCCTTCACCCGCGCTTTCACGTCGCTGCGCGACACGCCGAGCATCTTCAGACCGTAGCCGACGTTGTCCCCCAGCGACATATGCGGAAACAGGGCATAAGACTGAAATACCATACAGATGTCGCGCTGCTGAATGGAGCGATGAGTAACGTCTTCGCCATCGATGAAAATCTGTCCTTCGCTCGGTTTTTCCAGCCCGGCGACCAGGCGCAGAATGGTGGTCTTGCCGCAGCCGGAAGGGCCGAGCAGGGTCACCATTTGTCCCTGAGGGATGGTGAGATTGATATTGTCGATAACCGTGTTGCTGCCGAATCGCTTGGTGACGTTGCGCAGCTCAACAAAATTTTTCTGACTCATAGTGCGCTCCATTACGCCTGGTTTTTGGCTTTTGACCGGGAGATACGCGCTTCCCCGATCAGCCAGTCAAAGATAAAAATAATCGCCAGCATCACGACGATCAGAATCGATCCGTAGGCGATCGCCACGCCGTATTCGCCGTCTTCCACCCGGTTGAGGATATAGGCGGTAGCGACGCGGGTGTCCGGCGTCACGAGGAACACAATGGCGCTGACGGTGGTAATGGCGCGCACAAAGCTGTAGATCAGCGCCGAGAGGATCGCCGGGCGCAGCAGCGGCAGCAGGATATGCGTAATGGTGCGCAGGGAACCCGCGCGCAGACTGAGCGACGCTTCGTCCAGCGATTTGTCGATCTGGCCTAAACCGGCAATACCTGCCCGAATGCCCACCGGCACGTTACGCATGACCATCGAGATAATCACAATCGCCGCCGTTCCGGTGAGGTACACCGGCGCGCTGTTAAAGGCGAGAATATAGGAGACGCCCGCCACGGTGCCCGGCACCGCGAAGCACAGCATGGTGGTGAACTCGATGGTCTTTTTGCCTTTAAACTGCTGCCGCACTACGATCCAGGCGATCAGCAGGCCGAAAGCGGCGGTGATGGGCGCGGCGATCCCGGCGTAAAGCAGAGTATCGAGCAGCGAAGGCCAGGCGCCGTCGCTCATCCCCTGGCCGAACAGCTTGATAAAGTTATCCAGCGTCAGGGTGTAGTCCACGCCCCAGTTAACGGTAAAGCTGCCGTAGAAAATACTGCCGTAGAGCAGGGCGTTGAAGGCGATCCACACCGCCAGAATGGCGATCACGCTCCACACCAGGGTCACCGGCAGCGGCTGCACGTCGCCACGGTAGGACTTGCCGGAAACCGTGACGTAAGAGCGCTTGCCGATCCACATATACTGAATGCAGAACACCAGCAGCGAGAACAGCAGCAGGAATGCGCCGAGAGTACTGGCGGCCTGATAATCGAGCTGCGAACCGGTGATATAGAAGTAGATTTGCGTCGCCAGTACGTCGAAGTTGCCGCCGAGCACCAGCGGGTTGCTGAAGTCGGCCAGCGACTGAACGATGACGATTAAAAACGCGTTCGCCAGCGCCGGTTTCAGCAGCGGGACGAAGACGCCGTTGAAGGTCTGCCAGCGGCTGGCGCGCAGGGTGTACGACGCCTCCTCCAGCGACGGATGAATGGTCTTAATCGCGCCGTCGAGGATCATAAACGCCATCGGGGTGAACGCCAGCACCTGCGCCAGCCAGATGCCGGTAAATCCGTACAGCCAGTTGGTGTTGGTTAAGCCAAACCAGTCGACCATCAGTTCGGTGACGTAGCCGGAACGGCCCATCATCAGGGTAACGCCGAGACCGACGACAAACGGCGGGGTGACGATCGGCAGAATCGAGAAAATGCGGCCAATAATCGCGCTGCGCTGGGCGATACGGGTGGTGTAAATCGCCAGCACCAGGCCAAAGAAGGTGCAGCCGATGCCTACCGCAATCGACAGGGCGATGGAGTTGAGGATCACCTGGACAATATGCGCCTGCGACAGCACGGCCATAAACGCCAGCGGGGCAAACTCGCCGGCGTCGTTAGTGAACATCGGGATGAAAATAGCGATGCTCGGCCAGACGATAAAGACGCCGATTAACGCCACGATGGTGACCAGCGAACCAATGACAAAGCGGTCGCCCCCCAGCCATTCCAGGCGGGTGAGCGCCAGGGTCATGATGGCCCCCAGCGCGACAAACAGCACGATGGTGGCGTAGCCTAATCCGCGGCCTTCCACGGTGGCGCTGACGACGATAAACGCCATACAGCAGAACGCCCAGCCAGCATCGAGATAGTGGCGGCTGCGCTGCTCCCGCCTGGCTTCCTGAAAGGGACGAATCAGCAGCAGGCTCGGTAACAGATACCACAGCCAGCTGATATTGAACTGTGACCAGCCGTAGGCCGCGAGAATTTCATCGCTCGTGGACTCCAGCAGACCGTAATCCAGGCTCCAGCTCGGCAGCAGGGCAAACGCCAGCCAGCCGAATAAAACCCAAAGGAATATCGCATCCCGCTTTTTCACGGGATGGAGTGCAAGTGTGTGTGACATAAGTTTTCCGGTGTCGTAGGCCGGGTAGGGCAGTGATGCCGCCACCCGGCAAATGAACGCAATGCGGGCTTATTTACCCATCTTCACTTCGCTAACCCATTTATTGATTAGCGCTTTACGCACGTCCGTTGAGCCGTATTTATCCATGTCATAGTTGATGAGCTTCAGGTCGTCGAGCTTCAGCGAGTTCGGCGAGGTGTCGGCGGTAGTGTTGGTCAGGATCTGATAAGACTTGCCTTTCTTCCACGCCAGCTCCTGGGCATCTTTCGACAGCACCCAGTCGACAAACAGTTTGGCGTTGTCGAGGTTGCGCGCGCCCTTCAGGATACTGACGCCGCCAATTTCATAGCCGGTGCCTTCGCACGGCGAGATCAGCTCCAGCGGCGCGCCCTGTTCTTTTTCCAGCGAATAGTCGTGCAGGAAGCCGATGCCGATGGCCGTTTCACCGCGGGCGGCGTTGCGCGCCGGGGCGATACCGGACTTCGTGTACTGGGAGACGTTAGCGTTGAGCTGTTTGAGATAATCGAAAGCCTGATCGTCCCCCCACAGCTGGGCGAAGGTCGCCAGCGCGGTGTAGGCGGTGCCGGAACTCTGCGGGTCGGCAATCTGAATTTCGCCTTTATATTCCGGTTTGGTCAGATCTTTCCAGCATTTCGGCACCGGCAGATTTTTCTCTTTCAGGCGCTGGGTGTTCACGCCGAAGCCGAGTATGCCAACGTACACCGCCGAGGAGTAGTTGCCTTTCAGCTTCGCCGGATCGCGGAACTGCTCCATCACCTGCGCAAGATTGGGCGATTTATAGGGCTGCAGCAGGCCCATTTCACCGGCCTGGGACTGCGGGTCGAGGGTGCCGCCGTACCAGACATCCGCCTGCGGGTTTTTCTTCTCGGCATCGACCTTCGCCAGCGTGCTGCCGGAACCGTTGCGAATAAATGAGGTTTTTACGTCATATTTTTCGCCGAAGGCTTTGGTTTCCGCCTCACACATTTCGTTGGTGGCGCTGCAATAGACCACCAGACGACCTTTGGCGTGCGCCGCGCCGCTTAACGTCGCCAGCGCAATGCCGGAAGCAATCAGGGTAGTGACCAGCGTTTTTTTCATTATTTTATCCTTTGAGCAGCAGAGGTAGTAATGCTCGCCATCAGCAGCGGCATCAGCAATAAACCCATCAGAACTGCGGCGACCGAGAGTAAACTGAACATGCCCGACCAGCCGTAGCGTTCAATGACCAGCGACAGAGGCCAGCCCGCCAGCGCTGCCCCCAGATAGGCGAACAGGCCAAGAAATCCGGTAATTGAACCCGCCGCCGCTTTGTGTCCGCACTCCACCGCCGCGAGGCCAATCAGCATTTGTGGGCCAAAAACGAAGAAGCCCACCGTAAAGAAACACACCGCCAGCAGCGCGTAGTGATGGACCGGCGCCAGCCAAAGCGCGGCGACGGAGACCATCAACCCCAGCGTGAACAGTAAAATCATCGGCGCCCGCTGGCCGCTGAACAGCAGATCCGAGCCCCATCCGGCGAACAACGCCCCGAGCAGACCGCCCGCTTCAAACAGCATCACCGTGGCGTTGGCGCTGAGCAGATTGACGCCGTGGCTCTCCGTCAGCCAGATGTTGCCCCAGTCGTTGAGCGCGATGCGGATCAGATAGACCAGCACGTAAGAGACGCCCAGCAGCCAGATCATCGGATTCTTCAGCATCGTGGTGCGCAGCATCTGCCATAGCCCCATCGGCGGGCTTTGCTGCTCCTGGCGCAGCTCCAGCGGGTCGTTACGCCAGCGGCCTACTGACGGCAATCCCTCTTCGCGTGGCGTTCCTTTCAGGTGCAGCGTTAACCAGATGCCTGATGCCATGCTGATCGTCCCCGGTGCCAGCATCGCCGCCTGCCAGCCCCACCAGTGGGCGGCAAAGGCGCTAATCAGCGGGATAATCGCTCCGCCGATATTGATCGACATATTCCAGCAGCCCCACCAGAAGCCGCGTTCGTTGCGCGAGTACCAGTGGGTCAGCAGGCGGGCGCAGGGAGGCCAGCCCCAGCCCTGAAAAAATCCGTTCAGCGTCCAGACCGCCAGCAGCAGCGTCAGCGATTCGCCGAAGGCGAACACCACGTTCAGCAGACCGGTGGCGAACAGGCCCACGCCCATAAACCAGCGCTGCCCGTGGCTGTCGTGCCACAGTCCGGCGGTAAACTTCGACAGACCGTAGGTCAGGTAAAACAGCGATCCCAGCAGGCCGATATCGCCTTTATCCAGACCCAGATCCGTTTGCAGCGCCGGCAATACGTAGTTGACGCTTTTGCGCGTCAGGTAAAACGCCGCATATCCGATGACCATGTACATCAGCAGCTGCGGACGCAGCGTCCGGTAATGTTGATTAATGTCGGTTGCTGAGCGCATCGCCGTCTCCGTTTTGCTGACTATATGAAAGTGAAATCGAAAGGAGATGAGAGAAAGTCCGGAGTGACTAAGACTTTTTCCTGGTTAGCCGGCTGTTTGTTGCAAATTTGTGGGCAAGTTAACAATTACCCGCGTCCCATGCTGCGACTCCAGGGTCAGCTCTCCGCCCAGGGCGCTGACCCGTTCACGCATGCCCTGAATGCCGAAGCCGGCCATTTTGTCGGGGCTGATACCGATACCGTTGTCCTTGACCTCCAGGCGCAGCAGCGTCCCCTGCTGATACAGAGCAATGGCAACCTCGCTGGCGTCGGCGTGTTTACAGACGTTGTTAAGCAGCTCCTGTAGCAGCCGATAGAGGGTAAAACGTACCGTTTCGCTCTCCGGCGTGGCGGTGAGCCGGTAGTCAAAGCGGCAGCGGATACCGCGCTCGGCAAAGGCAAACTCATTGAGCAAATGGTGCAGCGCCTCTTTAAACGACAGTTCATCAAGGGCCGGGGGGCGTAGCTGGCGCAGCAGCTGGCGGGTAGAGTGGTGAATACGCCGGGCGAGATCGTTAATCTGGCTGGCGGCGGCCTGGGTTTGCGCCGGATCGCGCGCTCGCTTCACCAGCTGCGACTGGATCTGAATGGCGGTAATATTCTGGCCGATTTCGTCGTGCAGCTCGCGCGCCAGGCTTTTGCGCGTATCCTCTTCGGTATGGATCAGCTTTTCGGTTAGCGCCCGCCGCGCCGCCAGCTCCGCCTCCAGCCGCTGGCGATAGTGGTGCAGGTTTTGCGCCAGGTGCTGCTGGCGACTGATGGCAATCCCCAGCCCGATACCGAGCAGCGCCTGGGTCGCCAGAAAAATCTCCAGCTCCACCAGGTTGCTGAATCCGACGCCAACCTGGCGGGCGATGGTGATCATCATGCTGCCCAGCAGACCGGAGAGAACGCCGCCCTGCCAGCCAAACTTCCACGCCATCACCACGTTGGGCAGAAACACCACAATTAACAGCAGACGCTCGATTTCCGGCGACAGAACCATTTGGGTGCCGATGCCGATAATAAAGAACAGGCTGCACCAGATGATCAATGAGGTGCGCAGCGGCGGATTATTGGTATCCAGCCCCAGCAGGTGGTAGCGGTGCTGCTGGCGCAGGAATTCAAAAATCAGATAGACAAACGGCGTCAGCAGCACCCCGCCGGTAAACGAGGCCAGACCGAGCATCATCGCCGGACTTTTCACAAACGGCGAGAGCAGGGCGGTGTTGAGTAATGCGCTGGCGGTGACCGTGGCCAGCAGCAGCGTCAGCCGCTGCCAGTAAAGGGGGAAGCGGTGCCAGAACTGTTGGGCGATGCCGGCGGGAAGCAGGCCGATCAACGGCGCGGCCAGCAGAATATAGCCGTTCAGCAGCTGTTCGCCGTGCAGCCAGAACAGCATCAACACCGGAGGCAGCACCAGCGCGGGCCAGTAGCGGCGCGAAAGCAGGATCAGCAGCGCCAGATAGACGCCGTGCGGCAGGAACAGCGCCGCCTGCTGGCCGTTATGGGTCAGGTAAAACCCGAGCGTCCACAGCATCAGCCAGCCGCTTCCCCAGGCCAGCACGATGAACAGCGAGATGACGCTGTGGCGAAGGCTGCGCGACATTAATGACCCGCCAGCAGCTGGTGGTCGAGGGCGAAATGGACCAGATCAATGGTGCTGTGGCACTGCAGTTTGCCCAGCACGTTGGCGCGATGAACGTGCACCGTCTTGTGGCTGAGATCGAGCTTGAAGGCGATTTCCTTGACGCTGTCGCCTTTAACGAGCAAATCAAACACTTCGCGTTCACGCGGGGTGAGCACCTCGAGCACCTGCGCCGGTTGCTCTCCGCCGCGCAGCGCCCGCAGGGCATCGGCGCACAGGTAGTGTCCACCCATACCGACGGAACGCACCGCCTGCACGAGCTCCTCCGGGCCGCAGCGTTTGGTCAGATAGCCGCTGGCGCCGGCATCAAGGGCGCTCTGCACGAAGGCCGGGGTGTCGTAAATGCTGAGAATAATGGCGCGAAACTGCGGCTTTTGCGCGCGCAGGCGCTTTAGCAGGCTCAGGCCGTTCTCATCCGGCATGGCGATATCCATGACTGCCACGTTGACGTCGTCGCGCAATAATGCCGGCCAGGCTTCCGCCGCGCTGCTGAACTGGCCAACCACCTCGAGATCCTCTTCGAGGCTGAGTAACTGCGCAAAGCCTGAACGCACCACCACATGGTCATCGACCAGCACCACTCGAATCATGTTTCTTCTCTCTTAGCGCATCATGGTTCTATGATGCCTGCCGCCGCTGCGCTGGCAATCAATCAGGCGCAGTTATGCAACGAATGTAACAAAATCGCAATACACTTCATCCTTCAAGCTGCCTCTTTGTTGGCTTCGTTTGCCCGCCCCGGTCACTGACTTATGTCAGCTCCCGGGGACGAACAACCTTGCCGCCTCGATGCAGCATGAATGATTTTGTGTATAAGCATTGCCGATTTTTTTCTAAAAACGCTTTGTTCTTAGCAAGAATTTTTAATTACTTCATCAAACGCATCGCGCCGGAAATACTGCACCCATAACAACTATGGGAAGCAGACACTATGGCACTATCATCGCGTATCACACTCATTGCCGCGCTGGCGCTGGCGGCATTCCAGGCCCAGGCGGTGAACGTCACCGTGGCGTATCAGACCTCCGCCGAACCGGCGAAAGTCGCCCAGGCGGACAACACCTTCGCCAAAGCGAGCGGAGCGACCGTCGACTGGCGCAAGTTTGACAGCGGCGCGAGCATCGTGCGGGCGCTGGCTTCCGGCGACGTGCAGATCGGCAACCTCGGCTCCAGCCCGCTGGCGGTCGCCGCCACCCAGCAGGTGCCGATTGAAGTCTTTCTGCTGGCCTCAAAGCTCGGTAACTCCGAAGCGCTGGTGGTCAAAAAGAGCATCACCAAACCGCAGGATCTGATTGGCAAACGCATCGCCGTGCCATTTATCTCTACGACTCACTACAGCCTGCTGTCGGCGCTGAAGCACTGGGGGATTAAACCGGGGCAGGTGCAGATCCTCAACCTGCAGCCGCCGGCGATTATTGCCGCCTGGCAGCGCGGCGACATTGACGGCGCCTACGTCTGGGCGCCGGCGGTCAACGCGCTGGAAAAAGACGGCACGGTTCTCACCGACTCGTCGCAGGTGGGGGAGTGGGGCGCGCCGACTCTGGACGTGTGGGTGGTACGCAAAGACTTTGCCGAAAAGCATCCTGATATTGTCAAAGCCTTCGCCAAAAGCGCCATTGACGCGCAGCAGCCCTATATCGCCAACCCGGATGAGTGGCTGAAGCAGCCGGAAAACATCAGCAAGCTGGCGCGCCTGAGCGGCGTACCGGAAGCCGACGTGCCGGGGCTGGTGAAAGGCAATACCTATCTGACCGCTGCCCAACAGGCGCAGGAGCTGAACGGGCCGGTGAATAAAGCCATCATCGACACCGCTAAATTCCTGAAAGAGCAGGGTAAAGTCCCCGCAGCGGGAAGCGACTACAGCCAGTACGTTACCGACCGTTTTGTGAAGTAAAGGAGGTCATGATGCTGCAAATCTCGCATCTTTCCGCCGACTACGGCGGTAAACCAGCGCTGGCGGATATCAACCTGACGCTGGACAGCGGTGAACTGCTGGTGGTCCTCGGGCCTTCCGGCTGCGGTAAAACCACGCTGCTGAACCTGATCGCCGGATTCGTGCCTTATCAGCACGGCAGCATCACTCTTGAAGGCAGGCGGGTTGAAGGGCCGGGAGCCGATCGCGGCGTGGTCTTTCAGAATGAAGGGCTGCTGCCGTGGCGCAACGTGCAGGATAACGTCGCGCTCGGGCTACAGCTGGCGGGCGTCGACAAAACGCAGCGCCGGGCAACCGCCGCGCGGATGCTGAAAAAAGTCGGCCTCGAAGGGGCGGAAAAGCGCTTTATCTGGCAGCTTTCCGGCGGCCAGCGTCAGCGGGTGGGCATTGCCCGCGCGCTGGCGGCCAATCCGCAGCTGCTGCTTCTCGACGAGCCGTTTGGTGCGCTGGATGCCTTTACCCGCGAGCAGATGCAAACCCTTCTGCTCAGCCTGTGGCATGAGACCGGCAAGAAGGTACTGCTGATCACCCACGATATCGAAGAGGCGGTGTTTATGGCCACCGAGCTGATACTGCTTTCGCCGGGGCCGGGTCGGGTGCTCGAACGGATGCCGCTCGATTTTGGCCGCCGCTTCATCGCCGGCGAATCCTGCCGCAGCATTAAATCGGACCCGCGGTTTATCGAACAGCGCGAGTACGTCCTCAGCCGGGTATTTGAACAACGGGAGGCTTTCTCATGAGCGTGGTTATCAATGACAAACCGCGTCAGCGGAGGCTGAAGTGGCGCTGGCCGTTCTCGCGTCAGCTCACTCTCAGCGCGGCGACCCTGGCGGTACTGCTGGCTATCTGGTGGGCCGTTGCCGCCCTGCAGCTGATTAGCCCGCTGTTTCTGCCGCCGCCGGGACAGGTATTGCAGAAACTTATCACTATTGCCGGTCCGCAGGGTTTTATGGACGCCACCCTCTGGCAGCACCTGGCGGCGAGCCTGACGCGTATCGTTATCGCGCTGCTGGCGGCGGTACTGCTCGGCGTGCCGGTCGGGATCGCCATGGGGTTGAGCCCCACGGTACGCGGGATCCTCGACCCGCTGATCGAGCTTTATCGCCCGGTGCCGCCGCTGGCCTATTTACCGCTGATGGTGATCTGGTTCGGCATCGGCGAGACCTCGAAGATCCTGTTGATCTACCTGGCGATATTCGCGCCGGTGGCGATGTCGGCGCTGGCGGGCGTAAAGAGCGCCCAGCAGGTGCGCATTCGCGCCGCGCAATCTTTAGGGGCCAGCCGGGCGCAGGTGCTGTGGCTGGTGATCCTGCCCGGCGCGCTGCCGGAAATCCTCACCGGCCTGCGAATTGGGCTCGGCGTGGGTTGGTCGACGCTGGTGGCCGCGGAGCTGATTGCCGCCACCCGCGGGTTAGGTTTTATGGTGCAGTCCGCCGGTGAGTTCCTCGCCACCGACGTGGTGCTGGCCGGGATCGCGGTGATTGCCATCATCGCCTTTTTACTGGAACTGGGGCTGCGCGCGCTGCAGCGTCGACTGACGCCCTGGCATGGAGAAGTACAATGAGCGAACGTTTAAGCATTACCCCGCTGGGGCCGTATATTGGCGCGCAGGTATCCGGCGTCGATATTACCCGCCCGCTGAGCGACAACCAGTTTGAGCAGCTGTATCACGCGGTGCTGCGTCATCAGGTGGTGTTCCTGCGCGAGCAGAATATCACTCCCGAACAGCAGCGGGATCTCGCCCTGCGCTTTGGCGACCTGCATATTCATCCGGTCTATCCGCATGCGCCCGGCGTCGATGAGATTATCGTGCTTGATACCCACGACGATAACCCGCCGGATAACGATAACTGGCACACCGATGTCACCTTCATTGAGACGCCGCCCGCCGGGGCGATCCTCGCGGCAAAAGAGCTGCCGTCAACCGGCGGCGACACCCTGTGGACCAGCGGCATTGCGGCCTATGAGGCACTCTCCGGGCCTTTACGCCAGCTGTTAAGCGGCCTGCACGCGGAGCATGATTTCCGCAAATCGTTTCAGGAGTATAAATATCGTAAAAGCGAAGAGGAGCATCAGCGCTGGCTGGAGGCGGTCGCGAAAAATCCGCCGCTGCTACATCCGGTAGTGCGTACCCATCCGGTGACCGGTAAACAGGCGCTGTTTGTCAATGAGGGCTTTACCACCCGCATCGTTGACGTCACGGAGAAAGAGAGCGAGGCGCTGCTCGGCTTCCTGTTTGCTCACGTCACTAAACCGGACTTTCAGGTGCGCTGGCGCTGGCAGCCGAACGACGTGGCGATTTGGGATAACCGCGTCACCCAGCACTACGCCAACGCCGATTACCTGCCGCAGCGGCGCATTATGCACCGGGCGACGATTCTCGGGGACAAGCCGTATTACCGGGCTGGTTAATTTCTATAGCCCGGCTAAGGCATCAGCCGCGAGCCGAGGAGGAAAGTGGCCGCTGCATTGTGCGCTGTTTCCCGGAGGCGGCGCTTAACGCGCCTTGTCCGGGCTACCGCTCCGCAGAACGCGGTTAACCCGTAGCCCGGCTAAGGCGCAATGTGCCATAAGCCGGGAAACAACCTACGATAAACGCACTGCAGCCCGGACAGGCGCAACGCGCCGCCTCCGGGAAAAGGCTTTTATGCCGATTTTTGCGCGTCCAGATGTACCCCAATATAGCGCTGATAGCGGTTGGCCTTCAGATAGGTCAAATCCACCAGCACCAGCCCATCCACGCAGTTGTTGAAATCCGGGTCGCTGCCGAAATCGATAAACTGCACGCCGCCCGGCTCGCAGACTTCTGAGTACTGTTTATACAGCGGCGGGATCGCGCAACCGAGGTTGCCGAGCAGGGACTTTAGCCGCGCCAGGTCGTCGTTGTAATCTTCTCCGCCAAACTGCGCCAGTACATCGGGCAGCGAGGCCGGATAAGGACGCCGCGACTCTGCCAGCGGATGCGTCGCCGGGAACCACAGCCGATAAAAAGCCACCAGCAGATCGCGCGCCGACGGCGGCAGCCCGCCGGAAATCGACACCGGGCCGAACAGATAGCGATAGTGCGGATAGCGCGCCAGATACGCGCCAATGCCGGACCACAGGTAGTCCAGCCCGCGGCGGCCCCAGTAACGCGGCTGGATAAAACTGCGACCCAGTTCAATGCCGTGTTGCAGAATATCGTCCATGCGCGCGTCGTAATGAAACAGGCTGTAGCTGTAGATGCCGTTCAGGCCGCGCTTTTCCAGCTGTATTGCGGTTGGCATAAAACGGTAAGCGCCGACGATCTCAAGATCTTCCTCATCCCACAGAATCAGCTGCAGATAGTCGTCGTCATAAACGTCAACGTCGCGACGTTTGCCGCTGCCTTCCCCCACCGCGCGGAAGGCGATTTCCCGCAGACGGCCCAGCTCGCGCAGTATCGGCGCATCTTCCTGGCCGCGGCGCTGCCAGAGATAGATGACTTTACCATCCGCTGTGTGTCCCAGCGTTTCAGCCTTCCCCAGCTCGCGCTTGAGCAGGGCGCGGTCTTCGGGACGGGCGATAGCGCTTTCGGTTTTGAATATACCCGGCAGCCCTTTGCCGAGTAGCTCCAGGTGGCGATAGCAGCGCTCGGTCAGTTCCCGAGAAGAGCTTTGCGGATTGAACCAGTTTGACCAGGTTATCTGTTGACCAATATTCACCGGCAGGCTGCTGTTGCGGCGACGGAACATTTGCTGCATCAGCAGCAGTAACGGCAGATTCTCGGACATCAGGGTACTGGCGTAAAACAGTGCGCTGTTGCGCGCGCGGATCCACGCTGGCAGCAGCGGGGCGCGGTATTTCGCCGCCAGCTTAATAAATCCGGAGTGCCATTTTTTATCACGAATACCGCGCCGGGTGAGGCGTGAAACTTCGCCGGCCGGGAAGAAAATCAGCACGCCGCCGTTTTGCAACTGCTGGTCCATCTGCTGCAACGCCGCTTTGGCGGTGCGGCCATTGATATTATCGACCGGAATAAACAGCGAGCTCAGCGGTTCAAGGTGAGTCAGCATGCGGTTGGTGACCACTTTGACGTCGCGGCGCACGCGGGACACCGCGTAGAGCAGGGCCAGGCCGTCAAGTGTACCGGTGGGGTGGTTGGCGATGATGACCAGCGGACCATGTTCGGGGATTTGTTCGAGATCGTGCGCCGGGATAGCGCAGCGGATATTAAGATGTTCGAGCACCTGTTCGACCGTATCCAGTCCTTTCAGGTGATGATGACGCGCGGCAAACTGCTGAAACTCTTCCTCATGCAGGAGCTTTTTCAGCACCTTTTTCTGCCAGAGCGCTGGCTTTGCCTGAGGCCACAGGTCATCGATGACATTGTCGAGACTAAACATAGCGGCACCTCCTCCGTCCTGCCCAGACAGTAGAAGGCGCAGATGTCGTTCAGATTACAGTTGAGTGAAGATTTGGGATTGGCGGGAGCGGGTAGCCCGGACAGGCGCGCAGCGCCGCCTCCGGGAAGGCCACAGGTGAAAAGTTGCGAACGCTTTTCCAGATTGATCTCCGGTTTCTTGCCTTTCGGTCTCCCCCTCTTTTAACCTGGGGAACAGGCAAATATCTTCAGCAGGGAGCATCCGATGGTCGATTATCGTCGTTATTACCTCAAGGGTGGGAGCTGGTTTTTCACCGTCAATTTACGCGACAGAGAGAGTCGATTTCTGGTTCAGCATATTGATGCGTTACGACAGGCGGTGGCAATAGTCCACAAACAGAAACCTTTTCATATTGATGCCTGGGTGGTGCTCCCCGAACACCTTCATTGCATCTGGACCTTACCTGACAACGACAGCGATTTTCCATCGCGCTGGAGAGCAATTAAAAAGCATTTTTCAGGTTTAACAGGCGCGCATAACGTGTGGCAACCGAGATATTGGGAACACGCCATTCGCAACCAGAAGGATTACCGAAGCCATGTTGATTATATTTATATCAATCCGATTAAGCACGGGTGGGTAAGGCAGGTACGGGATTGGCCCTATTCAACCTTTCATCGCGATGTAAGCCGTAGTTTGTATCCTGTTGATTGGGGTGGGGAAGTGAAGGAATTATTGTGCGGCGAGCGTTATTAAAATGACTTCCCGGAGGCGGCGCGCTGCGCCTGTCCGGGCTACCAACCCACAGATAGCTGTGAGCCTGTAGCCCGGTCGTACAGCCGCCACCGGGGAGGCAGTAATAGCCGAATTAACGCAGGATTTTCTTTTCGGCCAGATCGAGGGCGAAATAGCTGAAGATCAGATCTGCGCCGGCGCGCTTGATTGCGCCGAGACTTTCCAGCACCACTTTCTCTTCATCGATAGCGCCAGCCTGGGCGGCGAACTTAATCATCGCGTATTCACCGCTCACCTGGTACGCGCCGATCGGCAGGTTGGTGCGCTCGCGCAGATCGCGCAGGATATCAAGATAGGGACCCGCCGGTTTGACCATCAGGCAGTCGGCGCCCTGGGCTTCGTCCAGCAGCGATTCACGAATCGCTTCGCGGCGGTTCATCGGGCTCATCTGATAGGTTTTACGATCGCCTTTCAGCGCGGTACCTGCGGCTTCGCGGAACGGGCCATAGAACGATGAAGCGAATTTGGTGGAGTAGGACATAATCGCCGTATCGGTAAATCCGGCGGCGTCCAGCGCCTGGCGAATAGCCTGCACCTGGCCATCCATCGCGGCGGAAGGCGCGATAAAATCTGCGCCTGCGGCAGCGGCGACCACCGCCTGCTTGCCGAGATTCTCAAGGGTTTTGTCGTTATCCACGCCGTGATCGCACAGCACGCCGCAGTGGCCGTGGGAGGTGTATTCGCAGAAACAGGTGTCGGACATGACGATCATCTCCGGCACCGCCTCTTTACAGATGCGGGACATGCGCGCCACCAGGCCGTTTTCGTTCCAGGTATCGCTGCCAACGGCATCGGTATGATGGGAAATGCCGAAGGTCATCACCGAACGGATGCCGGCGTTGGCAATGCGCTCGATTTCGCGCGCCAGGTGTTTTTCCGGAATACGCATCACGCCGGGCATGGCTTCAATGGCCGTGTAATCGTCGATTTCTTCTTCAACAAAGATCGGCAACACCAGGTCGTTCAAACTCAGTGTTGTCTCTTCAAACATGGCACGTAGCGAAGCGGACTTGCGCAGGCGGCGTGGGCGAGTGATTAAATCTGTCATGGTTTGCCTGATTTTGTGAAATGAAAAAAGTGAGTTTACCTCAATTGGCGGCGGGATGTTTCGCCAAAACGATCCTTATCAATCGTCGGCAAAACATCCCCACAGGTTACTGGCTGGCGGTCTCAATTCCGGTGCGGACGCCGCTTAATTCACTGACCAGCTCGTTGATCCCGTCGCTCATGTTGTTGAAACGCGTCAATGAAGAGCGGGTGACCACCACGAAGGCGCCGACGTTGGCCTGCGGGTTCATCGCCATGTAAGTAATAAAGCCGCCGCCGCCGCCGGTCTTCTGAATAATGCCCGGCTGGCCGTTTTTCGGCTTCATGTAGACCCAGCCGAGGCCCAGCGCATCGGCTTTACCCGGCACGTCCATACCGATCACCTTCGTCAGCTGGCTGCGTTGATAAATCAGCGTTTGCATCCGGTCCGCCTGCTGCCCACGGGCGAAGAAATCGGAAGAGAGGAACTGCTGCATCCAGCGCATCATATCGCCCGGCGTGGAATAGACGCCGCCGCTGCCGATAGCCGCCAGCGTATTGTTGCACGGGCTGGCTCCTTTCTCCGGAATCATCAGGCGCCGGCACTGATCGGGCGAAGGCGTAAAGGTGGTGTCTTTCATCCCCAGCGGACGGGTGATCTGCTCTTCAAACAGCTGCGGATAAGGCTTGCCCGCAGCGGTAGAGAGCGCATCGGCGAGTAAATCGAATGCCAGATTGGAGTAGGCGGCCTGGGTGCCGGGAGCGGTTTTCAGCGTTGCGGTGGATAACCAGTTCCAGCGCTGCTGGCGAGTTGGCCAGACAAATACCGGCCGGTGCGCCGCGCCGCCGGGCTGCTCGCGCGGCAGGGCACTGGTATGGGTCGCCAGATTTACCAGCGTGATAGGCGCCCCCTGGTAAGTCGGCACCCGCGCACCCGGCGGAGCATATTTGCTTAGCGGATCGTTGAGCTTAACCACGCCCTGATCGAGAAGTTTGACCAGCATTTCACTGGTCATCAATTTGCTGATAGAGGCAATGCGGATCACCGAATCGAGCTGCGGGTGCTCATTATTGCCCGGGCGCGTCTCGCCGAAGCTGCGGAATACGCGCTGGTTTCCGTCGATAACCACCAGCGCCATACCGACTGCGCCGCTGCCGTAGTAGATATGGTTAGCGTAACGATCGACCACATCAGCGGCGAATTCCGGGTCGACGCTCGGCTGTGCGGCCTGGACCGATGTCAACGACGCCGCGCACAGCGCAGCAAAAATGAGCAGACTACGTTTCAACGGGAGCATCCATCATGATGAAGAAAAAAGATAGAGCGTATTTATACTACGAAGCGCCGCCGTGCAAAGCGCTAATAGCACGATTCTGTGCGGAAAAACGTAACCTGGCGTAAAAAATCCTTTTTTTGCTTTCGGATAGCGGCATTCACCTGCGGGCGCGTATGATGATCGTTTTGGCTAAAGAGGGGGGGCAAGAGAAGATGGCGGCGAAACGGGTAGTGATGGTAGTGGATATGCAAAACGGCGTTTTCGCGACGCCGCGAGTTGAGCGCGAGCGCTGCGCGGCGCAAATTAACCGCCTGATTAACGCTGCGGACACCGTAATTTTCATTCAGCACTGCGAAGCGGGCGGCCTCGAAGAGGGGAGCGAAGGTTTTGCTTTGCTCCCCGAGCTGATCCAACCCGCAGGCTCCCTGTATGTGACTAAGACCGCCTGCGACGCCTTTTACCGTACCCGTCTGGAAGAGGTGCTGCGCGAACATCACATCACGCAGTTTGTGATTTGCGGCTGCGCCACCGACTACTGCGTGGATACCACCATCAAAAACGGCGCCAGCCGGGGCTACGCGATTACCGTCGCGGAAGATGCCCACACTACCGCCAACCGTCCAGCGGCGCCGGCCGTCACGCTGATCGCCCACTACAACGATGTGTGGCGTTCACTGACCGTTCCCGGCAATCCTTTACAGGTGAAACCGACAGAAACAATTCTTAGCGGATGGCAGGCGAACTAAGCTGCTGATATCCGGTCTCATCATCCGCCCACTTTGCTTCGCTGCGGCGGCTTTGCGGCGGGCGCTTTTGTGGTACACAGCACAGCAAAACGAAAAAGAAGTTAGCAGGAGAGCAAGATGTTTAAATCCTTTTTCCCCAAACCGGGGCCGTTTTTTATTTCTGCCTTTATCTGGTCGCTGCTGGCGGTGATCTTTTGGCAGGCGGGCGGCGGCGACTGGCTGCTGCGGGTCACCGGCGCATCGCAGGATGTGGCGATTAGCGCGGCGCGCTTCTGGTCCCTCAACTACCTGGTGTTCTACGCCTTCTACATATTCTGCGTGGGCGTTTTCGCCCTTTTCTGGTTTATTTACAGCCCGCACCGCTGGCAGTACTGGTCGATCCTCGGTACCTCGCTGATTATTTTCGTTACCTGGTTTCTGGTCGAGGTTGGGGTGGCCATTAACGCCTGGTATGCTCCGTTCTACGATCTTATCCAGGCCGCGCTGGCAACGCCGCATAAGGTCAGCATTAACCAGTTCTATCATGAAATTGGCATCTTCCTCGGCATTGCGCTAATCGCAGTGGTGATCGGCGTGATGAACAACTTCTTCGTCAGCCACTACGTCTTCCGCTGGCGTACCGCGATGAACGAACACTATATGGCGCACTGGCAGCATTTGCGCCATATCGAAGGCGCCGCGCAGCGCGTGCAGGAAGATACCATGCGCTTTGCTTCCACGCTGGAGAGCATGGGCGTCAGCTTCCTTAACGCGGTGATGACCCTTATCGCCTTCCTGCCGGTGCTGGTAACGCTCTCCGCGCACGTCCCGGATTTACCGATTGTCGGTCATCTGCCTTACGGCCTGGTGATTGCCGCCATCGTCTGGTCGTTAATGGGTACCGGCCTGCTGGCGGTCGTTGGGATCAAGCTGCCCGGCCTGGAGTTCAAAAACCAGCGCGTTGAGGCCGCCTATCGTAAAGAGCTGGTTTACGGCGAAGATGACGCTAACCGCGCGACGCCGCCGACGGTGCGTGAACTCTTTGGCGCCGTGCGCCGCAACTATTTCCGCCTCTATTTCCACTATATGTATTTCAATATCGCCCGTATTCTTTATCTGCAGGTGGATAACGTTTTCGGTTTGTTCCTGCTGTTTCCGTCGATTGTTGCCGGTACGATTACGCTGGGCCTGATGACTCAGATAACCAACGTCTTTGGCCAGGTTCGCGGTTCGTTCCAGTACCTGATCAGCTCATGGACTACACTGGTTGAGCTGATGTCTATCTACAAACGTCTGCGCAGCTTCGAGCGCGAGCTGGATGGCAAAGAGCTGCAGACCGTGACGCAAACATTAAGTTAATCAACGCAAGGATGAACCATGCCGGTAGCGCAATCCAGAATCACTTCTCTCACCCTGACGCTACTGGCAGGGATTGTCCTCAGCGCCTGCTCCAGCAAACCGGAGCCGGAGCTGAAAAAGGGCGAAAAGGCGATTGATGTCGCCGCGGTAGTGCGGCAGAAAATGCCCGCCAGCGTGAAGGATCGCGAAGCCTGGGCGCAGGCCATCGCCAAAACCTTTGCCAGTCAGAAGCTGGCGCCGACGGAAGAGAACGTCTGTTCGGTGCTGGCGGTGGCGCAGCAGGAATCCAACTATCAATCTGACCCGGCGGTGCCGGGGCTGAATAAAATCGCCTGGCAGGAGATAGACCGCCGGGCGGAAAAAATGCACATTCCGGTTTTTCTGGTACATACCGCGCTGAAAATTAAATCACCCAACGGCAAAAGCTATAGCGAACGTCTGGATAGCGTGAAAACCGAAAAGCAGCTGAGCGCGATTTTCGATGATTTTATCGGCATGGTGCCGATGGGACAGAAGCTGTTCGGCTCGTTGAACCCGGTGCATACCGGCGGCCCGATGCAGGTCAGCATTGCTTTCGCCGAGCAGCACACCGACGGCTATCCGTGGAAAATCGACGGTACCGTGCGCCAGGAGGTGTTCAGTCTGCGCGGCGGTCTGTGGTTTGGCACCTATCATCTGCTGAACTATCCGGCGAACTACAGCGTACCGCTGTACCGTTTTGCTGATTTTAACGCCGGATGGTACGCCAGCCGCAATGCCGCCTTCCAGAATGCCGTCTCTAAAGCAACGGGCGTGAAGCTAGCGCTGGATGGCGACTTAATTCGCTACGACAGCGACGAGGCGGGAACCACCGAACTGGCGGTGCGCCGCTTATCCTCCCAGCTGGCGATGAGCGACGACGAGATCCATCGTCAGTTAAAGAAAGGCGACACGCTGGCGTTTGAAGAAAGCGATCTTTATAAACAGGTATTTCGCATCGCCGATAAGAAAGCCGGTAAAACGCTTCCGCGGGAAGTCCTGCCGGGTATACAGCTTGAGAGCCCCAAAATCACCCGTAATCTGACCACCGCCTGGTTTGCCAAACGCGTTGACGACCGACGGGCCAGCTGTATGGCGCGCCGCTAACGGCGGCTGCGCCAGCGAAAAATCAGCCCTGATATGCCAATTAACAGGCTGGCCGCCACGAAGGGAATCAGGCCAAACAGGGTGCCGACCAGCAGGCCAATTTCGACCCGGGGGCGGCTACTGTCCTGCATCTGAATCAAGTGCTCAAGAACGCCCGGCGCGTGGATTAGCATGCTCAGCATTTGCGCGCCGGCCCAGAAGCAAAACAGCACAAACAGAGCATAGGCGATGTTGCTGCTGGTAATAGCGCTCCTCTTTTTGCCGCCGTTGACGGTCTTTGCAAAGGTGAACTCAGCCATATTGACCTCCGGACTTCGCTTTCTTGCCGATTTTTTACTTCGGCTACATACGAGTCATTCTGGCAACCCCGGGGGGATTCCAGTATCAGATTGCTGGTAATTTCCGCCCAGGAATATTCCTGATTTCATCGGCTTGTGAGTTTGCTACAAATTTGTGAAATTTAGACCGCTATCGCAATGTGCGACAATTCTCCACGCGGCTGCAGACCGGCGGTGATGGCTATGCGAAGATGCTTTTTTTGTTGTCGGAGTGGTTATGAAACTCACTGAAAAAATCCGCCGCGACTGGCACTACTATGCGGTTGCCCTGGGGTTAATTTTTATTATGAATGGCGTAGTCGGGCTGCTGGGGTATGAAACCGAAGGCTGGCGTTCATACGCGGTTGGGCTGGTGACGTGGGTGATTAGCTTCTGGATCGCCGGTTTTATTATTCGCCGCCGTCCGCCAGAGGAAGCGTAAAGCGGAGGTGGTGAACCCGTAGCCCGGGCAGGCGCTTGCGCCGCCCCCGGGGAGATAACCTGAAGCCGTGTTGGATGTGGTTTCCCGGAGGCGATGCTGCGCATCTGTCCGGGCTACCGGCCCGGTAAGGCACCAGCCGCCACCGGGCGATACCTTGATTAATTCATCGATGTTTTCAGCGCCCGATCGGCGGCGTGACGCTCCAGCGCCAGTTCAATCAGGCGGCTAATCAGGCTGGTGTAATCCAGGCCGCTGGCCTGCCATAGCTTCGGATACATGCTGATGTTGGTGAAACCCGGCAGGGTGTTGATTTCGTTAATCACCACGTCGTTATCAGCGGTCAGGAACACATCGACGCGCGCCATGCCGCTGCAGCCGAGGGTCTGATAGGCACGAACGGCGATCTCGCGAATTTTGTCGTTTACATCGCTATCGATGGCCGCCGGAACCACCACCTTCGCCCCTTGATCGTCAATATACTTGGTGTCGTAGGCGTAGAATTCGCTATTAAGAACGATTTCGCCGCAGGTACTGGCCTGCGGATTATCGTTGCCGAGCACCGCGCACTCGATCTCACGCCCTTTAATCCCCTGTTCGACCACCACTTTATGGTCAAATTCGAAGGCCAGGGCGACGGCCTGCTGATACTGCTCTTCGCTGTTGACCTTGCTGACGCCCACCGAGGAGCCCTGGTTCGCCGGTTTAACAAACAGCGGCAGGCCCAGCTTCGCCTGCACCTCGGCAAAGCTTACCTGATTCCTGTTAGCGCGGGTCAGGGTAATAAAAGGGGCAATCGACAGCCCGGCATCGCGCAGCAGACGTTTGGTGACGTCTTTGTCCATGCAGGCGGCGGAGCCGAGGACGTCGGAGCCGACGAAGGGCAGGTTGGCCATCCGCAGCATGCCCTGCAGAGAACCATCTTCGCCAAGAGTGCCGTGAACGATCGGGAAGATGACGTCGATGGCCGCCAGCGGCTGGCCGCTATCGGCGTTAATCAGCTGCTGCGCCTCGCGTCCGGGAATCTGCGCCAGCGTAATATCGGACGGGCGCAGGGCAATATGGGCAGGATCCTGCGGATTGAGCAGATAGTTACTGGCGTCGTTAATATGCCATTGCCCCTGCTTATCAATCCCCAGCAAAACTACGTCGAAGCGCGTTTTATCGATCGCTTCCACGATATTTTTCGCTGACTGAAGCGACACTTCATGTTCTGCCGACTTACCGCCGAAAACGATCCCAACCCTCATCTTAGCCATTTCAACTTCCATCATGATTACATCAAAGGGCATAACATAGCATGTGAAAGAGCCCCCTGGCTGCCATAATATTCACCGGGTAAAGCATTGGGAGGCGGCGCGTGAAAGGAAAAGGTCTTATCGTTCTGTTGGCGCTGCTGGCGGCCGGATATTACGGCTATCGTTATCTTCCCGCACAGTACAATCCATTCGCGCCGCTGCGCCTGGAAGACCCCCCGGGACTCCTCAGCCACTATAAACTGCGGCGATTAACGCCCGCCGAGTGCGCTGGCCTGCTTGAGGAGGCCAACCGGCGGAAGCTCATTTCCAGCCAGCCGGTGGCCGATAGCGGAGGAGCGTGTCCTCTGCAGAATGTGGTTCGGGTGCGTGATTTTGGCACGGTGAAGCTCAGCAGCAGCTTTCTTGCCAGTTGTCCGCTGGCGTTGAGCAGCGCGCTATATCTGCAACAGCAGGCGAAACCGTTGACTCGCCGGATGCTGGGGCAAGAGCTCCGCCAGATTGACCATTTTGGCAGCTATGCCTGCCGTAATATTTACCATCGCCAGAACGCGCGGCGCAGTGAGCACGCTACCGCGGAGGCGCTGGATGTCAGCGGCTTTCGTCTGTCCGATGGCCGACGCGTCAGCGTGCTGAAAGGGTGGCCCGATGCGCAGTATCACCCCTGGCTGCAGGCGTTACTGGCCGGCGGTTGCCGCTATTACGGCAACGCTTTAGGGCCGGACTATAACGCGGCCCATGCCAACCATTTTCACTTCGGGATGCGCGGCCAGGGTTTCTGTTTCTAAGCATAACTCACTGTACACCACGATTTTCACCACGAAATCATTCGCAACAGGGCTATATGGTGTCATAAAACACTAAACTCACCTCTGGCGCATCTCTGGTAGTACGGCGGATCGGGGAAATTGCTAAGCTAGGTAATAATTGCCAAAAAATTAATGAATACGCGTAGTTATGGAATCCTGGAAGGTTAATCTTATCTCCGTCTGGTTTGGCTGTTTTTTTACCGGACTGGCTATCAGCCAAATTCTCCCCTTTTTGCCGCTGTACGTTTCTCAACTCGGCGTAACCTCGCACGAAGCGTTATCCATGTGGTCTGGGCTGACCTTCAGCGTCACCTTTCTGGTGTCAGCGATCGTCTCGCCGATGTGGGGCAGCCTGGCCGACCGCAAAGGGCGCAAGCTAATGCTGCTGCGCGCCTCGCTGGGGATGGCCATCGCCATTTTACTCCAGGCCTTTGCCACCAACGTCTGGCAACTGTTTATCCTGCGTGCGGTGATGGGGCTGACCTCCGGCTATATTCCTAACGCCATGGCGCTGGTGGCGTCTCAGGTTCCGCGCGAGCGTAGCGGCTGGGCGCTGAGTACGCTTTCAACGGCGCAAATCAGCGGCGTGATCGGTGGGCCGCTGCTCGGCGGTTTCCTGGCTGACCATGTCGGTTTGCGCGCGGTCTTTATCATCACTGCTGTTTTACTGACCGTGAGTTTCCTGGTGACGCTGTTTCTGATCAAAGAGGGCGTCCGCCCGCAGATGAGTAAAGCGGAGCGGCTGAGCGGTAAGGCGGTGTTTGCCTCGCTGCCTTATCCGGGTCTGGTAATCAGCCTGTTTTTCACCACCCTGGTGATCCAACTGTGCAATGGTTCAATTGGCCCGATTCTGGCGCTCTTTATTAAGTCGATGGCGCCGGATAGCAATAACATCGCCTTTCTTGCCGGCATGATCGCCGCCGTACCGGGCGTGTCGGCGCTGATTTCGGCTCCCCGTCTGGGGAAACTGGGCGACAGGATCGGCACCTCGCGGATCCTGCTGGCGACGCTATGCTGCGCGGTGGTGATGTTCTTTGCCATGTCGTTCGTCACAACCCCATTCCAGCTTGGCGTGCTGCGTTTTCTGCTCGGTTTTGCCGATGGGGCAATGCTGCCGGCGGTGCAAACGCTTCTGCTGAAATACTGCAGCGACAGCGTGACCGGGCGGATTTTTGGTTATAACCAGTCGTTTATGTATCTTGGCAACGTGGCCGGTCCGTTAATCGGCGCATCGGTCTCGGCCATGGCCGGCTTCCGCTGGGTGTTTATCGCGACGGCGGTTATTGTCCTGATCAATATCTGGCAGCTGGCCATCATGCTGCGTCGCAGCCGTCGTACAACGGCTTAATCCCTTCTCTTCTCCTTCGCCGGTATTGACATCACAGCGTCAATGCCGGTCGCCGACCGCCTTCAGCTTCAAATGTATCACCGATCACAAAACGATCATTTTCCCCTCTCATCCTCTTCTATTATTAACTGTTACGCGTATACAGTTACGCGTAACAGTTATCTGAAAAAGAGGTTTTATGCGAAATTTATTCGATTTGACAGGGAAGCGCGCGCTGATCACCGGGTCTGCTCAGGGGATAGGCAATTTGCTGGCCGGCGGCCTTGCGGAGTATGGGGCAGAAATCATCATCAACGATCGGACTCAGGCCCGCGCGGACCAGGCGGCGCAGGCGCTGGTGGCGCAGGGCTTCCGCGCGGTAGGGTACGCGTTTGATGTCACTCAGGCGACGCAGGTCGAGCAGGCGATAGCCCGCATCGAAGCGGAGGTCGGCGCCATTGATATTTTAATTAATAACGCCGGGATTCAACGACGTTTCCCTTTTACCGAGTTTCCGGAGGAGGAGTGGGATAACGTTATTGAGGTCAACCAGAAGGGCGTTTTCCTGGTTTCGCAGCAGGTGGCGAAATATATGATCGGCCGCCGCGCCGGGAAGATAATTAATATTTGCTCAATGCAGAGCGAGCTGGGGCGTAAAACCATTACGCCTTATGCGGCCTCGAAAGGGGCGGTTAAAATGCTGACCCGCGGCATGTGCGTTGAGCTGGCGGAATACAATATTCAGGTTAACGGTATCGCACCGGGATATTTTGCTACCGAGATGACCACCGCCCTGGTCAACGATGAGGCATTTTCCGCCTGGCTGTATCAGCGCACCCCGGCGGCACGCTGGGGCAAACCGGAAGAACTGATTGGCGCCGCGGTGTATCTGGCTTCTTCAGCGGCAAACTTTGTTAACGGTCATTTGTTATTCGTGGATGGCGGGATGCTTGCCGCCGTCTGAATCACTTCACGTCCTTCGAACCGCATGCGCGCACGCACTGCCTGAAGGACGGATTATTAAACCCGTGTGATGGTATTCAACACCTGAGGATGACTTATGCAAATGCTCGCGAAATTACCCGCGCGTCGCTGGTGGTATTTAATGCCGATTATATTTATTACCTATAGTCTGGCCTACCTTGACCGCGCAAATTATGGTTTTGCCGCTGCGGCGGGAATTGAAAGTGATTTAGGGATTACGAAAGGAACGGCATCGCTTATTGGCGCACTATTTTTTCTCGGCTATTTCTTTTTCCAGGTGCCCGGTGCGATATATGCGGTAAAACGCAGCGTGCGAAAAATGATTTTCTTCAGTCTTATTTTATGGGGATTTTGCGCGGCGGCGACCGGGTTCGTCAGCAATATTCCGATGCTGATGGCGATTCGCTTTACGCTGGGCGTGGTCGAGGCGGCGGTGATGCCGGCAATGCTGATTTATATCAGTAACTGGTTTACCAAAACCGAACGTTCACGCGCCAATACTTTCCTGATCCTCGGAAATCCGGTGACGGTGCTGTGGATGTCGATCGTTTCGGGCTACCTCATTCAGGCGTGGGGCTGGCGCGAGATGTTTATTATCGAAGGCATTCCGGCGGTGCTGTGGGCGGTATGCTGGTGGATTCTGGTGCGCGATAAACCGTCCGAGGTTTCCTGGCTGAGTGAGCAGGAAAAAGAGACCCTGCAGAAGGTGATGGACAGCGAGCAGAGTCATATCAAGCCAGTGCGCAACTACGGTGAAGCGCTGCGCTCGCGCAATGTCATTATGCTCTGCGCGGTCCATGCGCTGTGGAGCATCGGCGTGTACGGCTTCATGATGTGGATGCCGTCAATTCTGAAAAACGCCGCGCAGATGGATATCGTGGCGGTGGGCTGGCTGGCGGCGGTGCCGTACCTGGCGGCAATCATCCTGATGCTGACGGTTTCCTGGCTGTCGGATAAGTTTCAGAATCGAAAGCTGTTTATTTGGCCATTATTACTGATTGCCGCTATCGCTTTCTTTGGTTCGTGGATGGTGGGCAACCAGGCGTTCTGGCTCTCTTACCTGCTGCTGGTGATTGCCGCGGCGTGCATGTACGCGCCCTATGGCCCGTTCTTCGCGCTCATTCCTGAACTGTTGCCGCGTAACGTCTCCGGGGTATCGATGGGCCTGATCAACAGCTTCGGCGCGCTCGGCGCTTTCCTTGGCGCGTGGCTGGTGGGGTATCTGAACGGTATTACCGGCGGACCGGGGGTATCCTATACCTTTATGGCTATCGCGCTGTTGTCCTCCGTCGTGCTGATGTACAACGTGCGCGCTAACCCACAACCCGCCACCTCCTCGGTGACGGCAAAAAAGGTCGCCGGTTAACATAAACCGCCGCTGCTGTGGTAAGGTTCTCTGCAAGGACATAAGTCGTTTGTCGTAGAGAACCTGATGAAAAACAACCGGATGACATTGCAGGATATCGCCAACCTGGCGGGGTTGAATAAAATGACGGTCAGTCGTTATTTACGCGACCCCGGTCAGGTCTCCCAGCGCAGCCGTGAGCTGATTTCGAAGGTCATGGAAGAGAACAACTATATTCCTAATCGGGCGCCGGAAATCCTGCTTAATGCCCGCAGCAAAACGATTGGCGTGCTCATTCCCTCTTTTCGCAATCAGATTTTTGCCGATGTGCTGGCCGGAATCGAATCCGTCACTTCCGCTCACCAGTACCAGACCCTGATTGCCAACTACGAATACGATCCGCAGCGTGAAGAGCGCGAGGTGCTTAACCTGCTCTCTTATAACATTGACGGGCTGATTTTGACCGGAAAACAGCATAGCGATCGCATGGTGCAATACGTCCGCGCCAGCGGTATTCCTGTTGCTGAACTGATGGATTTTGGCGGTCAGCAACTGGATATCCAGGTAGGTTTCGATAACGAAAAGGCGGCGTGGGACATGACGAACGCCTTTCTTGAGAGCGGTAAACGGGCGATCGCCTTTTTTGGTTCAATGGACGATCCCCGCGATTTAAGCCGCTTTCACGGAACCGAACTGGCGCTGGCGGCCCACGGTTTGAAGCCCTATCATATGGCGCCGCGCACCATCTCCTCGGTTGCGCTTGGCCGGCAGATGTTTCTGCAAATGCAGCAGGTGCGGCCGGATATCGATGCGATCTTTTGTACCAACGACGATCTGGCGGTAGGCGTGCTGCTGGAGTGCCAGGCTCAGGGAAAAACCGTCCCGCAGGAGATGGCGATTGCCGGTTTTCACGGGCTGGAAATTGGCCGCGCCCGGCTGCAAAAAATCGCCAGCGTCATTACCCCACGTTATGAAATCGGTAAAACTGCGAGCGAAATACTTATTGCACGTCTGGCCGGAAAAGACGCGCCGGACAGCGTTAATCTGGCCTACCAGATATATTATGGCGATACGTTATAGTTATCGATAGAATAGCGATATTCCATTTTATTCTTATTTGTTAAATTTGGTTATGTCGCTTATTAATCCGTCATTGAGTCATTTCCTGGATGGCGGGGTGTAAAGAGCAAAACGTTTCGCTTGTTATTCATCGATGAGCCGATTCATTTTAAAAAAATAATTGTGGCAACCGACGGCTAATGTATGACATAAATAGCAGACTACGGACCTCGCATAAGGATAAAGCGCTGTGAAGAATCTCATTGCTGAGCTACTGGTAAAACTCGCCCAAAAGGAAGAAGAATCGAAGGAACTGACGGCCCAGGTCGAGGCGCTGGAAGTGGTGGTCACTGCTCTGCTGCGCCATATGGCGCAGGACGCCCAGCAGGCGCTCATCAGCGATATCGAGCAGGCGATCGACGAGGCCAGCCCCGGCCCGCTGGTCGATGACCGCGATACCCAGCTACTGCAGCAATATATAAAAAAGCTGTTACGGCATCCTCGTAGTTAGTTTCGTGACAAGGTATGGATGCTGTCATTTTACTGTCACATCGCTTTTATACAGTCTCCCTCGTTTTGTTTTTTAAAGTATTTTTTACATGGAGACGATAAAAGTGAAATTAAGCGCCCTGTTTATTGCCCTGCTACCTCTGCTGGGCTCCCCGATTATTCACGCAGAAACAACAACCGCACCGGTTCTGGAAAATCGCGCCGCCCAGGGCGATATCACCACGCCGGGCGGCGCGCGTCGTTTAAGCGGCGATCGGACCGAGGCGCTGCGCGCTTCGTTAATCAATAAACCAGCTAAAAATATTATTTTGCTGATTGGCGACGGGATGGGGGATTCTGAAATTACCGCCGCGCGAAATTATGCAGAAGGGGCGGGCGGATTTTTTAAAGGGATTGACGCGCTGCCGCTGACTGGCCAGTACACCCACTATTCGCTGGATAAGAAAACCGGCAAGCCGAATTATGTGACCGACTCCGCCGCTTCCGCTACCGCATGGACCACCGGCGTAAAAAGCTATAACGGCGCGCTGGGCGTCGATATCCATGAAAAAGATCATCAGACTATCCTTGAGCTGGCGAAAGCGGCGGGTTTAGCCACCGGTAACGTCTCAACGGCGGAACTGCAGGACGCGACGCCGGCTGCGCTGGTGGCGCACGTCACTTCGCGTAAATGCTACGGCCCGAGCGTGACCAGCGAAAAATGTGCCAGCAATGCGCTGGAAAAGGGCGGGAAAGGTTCCATTACCGAACAACTGCTGAACGCGCGTCCCGACGTGACGCTGGGCGGCGGAGCGAAAACCTTCGCTGAAAGCGCGACGGCCGGCGAATGGCAGGGCAAAACGCTGCACGAGCAGGCGGTGGCCCGCGGCTACCAGATCGTTACCGATGCCAGCTCACTGGCCGCCATTAGCCAGGCAAATCAGGATAAACCGCTGCTCGGTCTCTTCGCGGAAGGCAATATGCCGGTGCGTTGGGAAGGCCCAAAGGCGTCTTATCACGGCAATATCGATAAGGCGGCAGTAACCTGTACTCCGAACCCGAAACGCGATGCATCGGTGCCGACGCTGGCGCAGATGACTGAAAAAGCCATCGATCTGCTGAGCAGCAATGAGAAAGGCTTCTTCCTGCAGGTGGAAGGCGCTTCCATCGATAAACAGGATCATGCGGCGAATCCGTGCGGCCAGATTGGCGAGACCGTCGATCTGGATGAAGCGGTACAGAAGGCGCTGGAATTTGCCAAAAAAGAGGGCAACACCCTGGTTATCGTCACCGCCGACCACGCTCACGCCAGCCAGATTATCCCCGCCGATACCAAAGCGCCGGGCCTGACGCAGGCGCTGAACACCAAAGATGGCTCGGTGATGGTGATGAGCTACGGCAACTCTGAAGAAGAGTCGATGGAGCATACCGGTACTCAGCTGCGTATCGCCGCCTATGGCCCGCATGCGGCTAACGTGGTGGGCTTAACCGATCAGACCGACCTGTTTTACACCATGAAAGCCGCACTTAATCTGAAATAACCGGACGCCGGTGATGAATTTTCGTTACCGGCTGGTTTTTTCTCCATCAGCGACCAGACTTACAGTGTTCCACTCATAGAGGATGGTGCGATGAAAATAACATTACTTGTGACCCTACTTTTTGGCCTGGTATTTATGACAGCGGTGAGTGCCGCGGAAAAAGAGTTGACCCCTCAGCAGCAAAAGATGAGCGTCTGCAATAAAGAAGCATCAGCGAAGTCGCTAAAAGGGGATGAGCGTAAAACGTTTATGAGCAGCTGCCTGAAGAAAGAGGGCGCGGCCCAGGACGGTAAGGGGTTAACGCCTCAGCAGCTAAAAATGCGCGAGTGCAACGGTCAGGCGACCCAGCAGTCGCTGAAAGGTGACGATCGCAGCAAATTTATGAGCGCGTGCCTGAAAAAACAGGTGTAGAAAATGAGCGGGTGAGGGATACCCCACCCGCTGTCCGATGTGGATATCAGGAACGGCTCAGCTGCTCTGATTTTTCCATGCATTTCGCCATGGCTTCGATAACGGCGGAACGGAAACCCTTCTCTTCCAGCACGCGCACGGCCTCGATCGTCGTGCCGCCCGGCGAGCACACCATATCCTTCAGCGCGCCCGGATGTTCCCCGCTTTCGAGCACCATTTTGGCCGAGCCCATCACCGCCTGGGCTGCGAATTTATATGCCTGAGCGCGCGGCATTCCGCCGAGTACGGCGGCATCAGCCATTGCTTCGATAAACATAAAGACGTAAGCCGGCGCGGAGCCGCTGACGCCTACCACCGGGTGGATCATCGGCTCAGCAATAATTTCCGCCTGGCCAAAGCAACGGAAGATGGTCAGGATATCCGCGGTCTCTTCGGCGCTAACCAGCGCGTTTGGCGTAACCGACGTCATGCCCGCATTAACCAGCGAAGGCGTATTGGGCATCGCGCGGACTATTTTACGATCGTGGCCCAGAGCGCGCGCCAGCTGGTCGAGGGTGACGCCAGCGGCAATGGAAACCACCAGAGAGTCTTTATTCAGGCTGGAGGCAACGTCGCTGAGAACTTTCACCATCACGCCCGGCTTAACGGCGCCAAAGATAATATCCGCTACCTGAGCCACTTCCTGCGCGCTTTGCGCCGCATTTATGCCGTACTGGTCGTGCAGGGCCGCCACTTTATCCGGCGACGGGGTGTAGACCCAGATTTGTCCCGGCTGAACCTGTCCGCTGGCGATCAGGCCGCCGAGAATGGCCTTGCCCATGTTGCCGCAGCCGATAAAGCCGATTTTCTTCTCCATCACCAATCCCCTTGTTTGTTTTATCGTTAGCGACATAGCTTATCATCTTGTTGCTTTCGCGGAAGGCCAAAGCAGGCGACAATACGTTATCTCTTTTTCATCGACAGGAGCCGCAATGGCTATTTGGGTTGATGCGGACGCGTGTCCGAACGTCATTAAAGATATTTTGTTCCGCGCCGCCGAGCGTACGCAAATCTCGCTGACGCTGGTCGCTAACCAGCCGCTGCGCGTCCCGCCGTCGCGCTTTATTCGCACGCTGCGCGTGGCGCAGGGTTTTGACGTGGCGGATAACGAAATCGTACGTTTATGTGAACCGGGGGATCTGGTGATTACCGCCGATATCCCGCTGGCGGCGGAAGTGCTGGCGAAGGGTGGGGCGGCGCTGAACCCGCGCGGCGAACGCTACAGTGAGGCGACGATACGCGAACGCCTCACGATGCGCGATTTTATGGAAACGATGCGGGCCAGCGGCGTGCAGACCGGCGGCCCGGATAGCTTATCCCAGCGCGATCGACAGCAGTTTGCCGCCGCGCTGGAGAAATGGCTGCTGGACGTCAAGCGCCAGCAGGGTTAAACCCAGCTGTCGTCGTCGCTGCCGAAATCATCGTTGCCAAAACCGGCGTCGAAGTCGGCATCATAGTCGTTGTTGTCGGCAAGGAACTGACTGTCATCCTGGCGGAAGGTATCGTCAGCGACGCTATTGTCCTGCGCCTGGCTGAGATCCGGCTGCGGTTTCTCTTCGATGATATTAACGATCTCCTGCGGATGCGAGCCGCTAAACATATTGGTGAGCATGTTTCCCAGCACCACCCCGCCCGCAACGCCCGCCGCCGTTTGCAGCGCACCGGCCATAAAACCGCCGCCGCTGCGGGCGCCCTGAGGCGCATAGCTCTGCTGTTGCGTCTGCGGAGCATACTGAGGCTGGACGCTGGCCTGAGGGCGACCATACTGCTCGGCCCCAGGAATGGGATCGGAACCGCGAGACTGACCGCCGCCAAACAGACCAGAGAGAAAGCCACCGCTGCTCGGCTTCGCGGCCTGCAGCTGGCTGACCTGACTTTCCAGCGCCTGAATCCGCTCGTTGAGCTGCTTGATTGCCGCTTCCTGAATCAGAATCGTTTGCGCCATATAGTAAGGGGCGAACGGTTGTTCTTTAATGTGCCCGGCAATCCGCTCCTCGGCGCTGGAATCGCGCGATGCGCTGCGGCTCTCGGCCTCTTTTAACCGGGAAAACAGTCCATCGATAAGGCGTTGCTCTTCAGATTGCATACTACATACCTCTGTCATACTGATTGATTAGCCTCAGATTCGCTCCGAAGCACGGATGTTGTAAATATGTGGCTGCGTAAAGCTGTGCAGAAATGTGTTACTGTTTACGCCAGACTGCGAACAAAAAATAACTTTTGTACAAAAGTAAAGCTGGCATAACACCACATGCAATGATAAGTTTACATTTAAAGTCCTTTCTAATACTAAGGTGAAAGGGTTTGCAGATGGTGTGTAACGTTTATTTTACGGTTATCGTCGGGTAAGTTTGCGGTACCATTGTTTCTCTTTTCGCTTTCATTTATCCGCAAAACGCGGAACCAAGGGGTCTTCGGTAATGACACAGCTAATTTTTCTTGTCGGGCCTCGCGGCTGCGGTAAAACGACGATCGGTCATGCGCTGGCGGAAGCTCGCGGTTTCCAGTTCGCCGATACGGATCATGAGCTTCAGGAGCATGAACAACGCAGCGTGGCGACTATCGTTCAGCAGGAAGGCTGGGAACGCTTTCGCGCTCTGGAAACGCAGGCGCTGGAACGCGTCGCTCAACCCGCAACGATCATCGCTACCGGCGGCGGCATTATTCTCAGCGAATACAATCGTCAGTTTATGCGGGAAAATGGCGTCGTGATCTATCTTGAGGCCACGGTTTCTGCCCTGATTGGTCGTCTTGAAGCCTATCCGAAGGCGGAACAGCGCCCTACGCTGACCGGAAAGCCGATCCGCGATGAAGTGGGGGAGGTGCTGGCACAGAGGGAAGCGCTGTATCGGGCCGCCGCGCATCATATTATCAACGCGACCGTCCCGCCGGATGAAGTCGTTGAACAGATTATGACGACCGTCTGCGGTGAGACCTATACCAGTTAAGACTTTACCTGGGGTAAACGGATCGGCAGCGCCTATACTTTAAATCTCTTAAGGTAAAAAAAGGAAATGCTATGCCGACCAGACCTCCATATCCAAGGGAAGCGCGCGTTGTCGCCGTTGAGAAAGGCCCCGAGGGGCAAACGGTGACCTGGTACGAACTGCGCGCTGACCATCCGACGCCTGACTCGCTTATCAGTGAGCACCCTACAGAACAGGAAGCGCTGGACGCTAAACGGCGTTACGAAGATCCTGATAAGTCATAATTCCCCAATAAATGTCCGGGATTCGCTCTGAAAAAGTCGTAACCGGGCATATATCACATTTTTAATTAATTAACAGTACTAATGATTAACTAAGATACGGATTTTCAGGAGCGTTTTAAGCGCTTCTGGAATCTTTACATTCCATATTAGCCGTAACCTGCTACGCTTCACGACGGTTGATTTTGGTCACCAGGGGGCAGAAGTCGTAAATAGAAGCCTGTTTTGAAACAGCGGTTGTGACAAAGGTAAATGATATGAGTAGTGCATCGATGGCAATTTTGACCATTGGGGTGGTACCGGTGGCGGAGATGTTGCCGCTTTTAACTGAACATATCAGGGAAGATCAGATCAATCATATTAGCCTGTTAGGCAAAATGGCGCGCGAAGATGTTATGCGCGATTACTGCGTGGAACCCGGCGATGAAGCGCTGTTAACCTTGCTCAATGATAATCAAATCGCGCAAGTCTCGCGGCAGAAAGTTGAACGTGATTTACATAGCGTCATTGCGATGCTCGATAAACAAAATTACGACCTTATTTTACTGATGAGTACCCATCCTTTTAGCGGATTTAAAGCAAATAATGCAATCCTGCTCGAGCCGCAAAGGATCATTCCGCCGCTGGTCGCGTCGATTGTTGACGGCCATCAGGTGGGAGTAATTGTTCCGGTGGAAGAGATGCTGCCGCTGCAGCGGGATAAATGGCAGGTGTTAACGCATACTCCTTTTTATGCTATCTGCAGTCCGGTTAACGGTAGTAAAGAACAGCTGCTGGCCGCGGGCAGGGAGTTGATTGAACAAGGCGCTGACGTATTAATGCTGGATTGTCTTTGTTACCACCAGCAGCATCGCGATATATTACAAAAAGCGCTGGATATTCCGGTTTTATTGTCAAATATACTGATTTCACGGCTGGCGGCAGAACTATTAGTTTAACCTGTTGTAACACGTTAATTTTACGTGACAGGGGCAAGGAGCGCCCCCTATATTGTGCCTTCAACACAAGATCATAAGGGCGAGTTTATGCTTCAAAGCAATGAATACTTTGACGGAAAAGTAAAATCCATTGGCTTCACCAGCAGCAGCACCGGTCGTGCGAGCGTGGGCGTTATGGCGGAAGGGGAATACACCTTCGGGACCGCGCAGCCGGAAGAGATGACCGTAGTCAGCGGCGCGCTGAACGTTCTTCTGCCGGGTGAAACCGAGTGGAAAGTCTATGCTGCCGGGGAAGTATTCAACGTTCCGGGGAATAGCGAGTTTAATTTGCAGGTGGCTGAACCCACGTCTTATCTGTGCCGCTATCTGTAACGTTCGTTTCCTTCCTGCGCAGGCAGGAAGGAATTTACCCGATTAGCGCTGCGCTTCGCCGCCTAACCCTTCTACCAGATTCTGAATTAGCGCGGCCAGTTCGCCGGTCATCAGAATAAAGTCCGCGTCAAAGCGCTGAGCGAAATCTTCCCGGTCGATATCTTCATTCTGGTCCCGCAGCTCGTCGCAGAACTTCAGACGTTTAATCGAACCATCATCGCACATTAAGAACTGAATGCGCTGTTGCCAGTCGAGCGCCAGCTTGGTCACCACCTTACCAGCCTCAATGTGCACAGCGATCTCATCGCTGACCAGATCCTGTTTTTTCGCGCGGATCACGCCGCCATCTTCCAGCATCGCTTTCAGCTCGGCTTCATCCAGCAGCTGGAAGCCCTGAGCCACGGTACCGGAACGCACCCACTCGGTCAGCGTCAGTTCGATCGGGGTTTCCAGCGCCAGCGGAACAACCGGCAGCGAGCCCAGGGTTTTACGCAGCAGCGCCAGCGTATCTTCCGCTTTTTTGGCGCTGGCGCAGTCCACCATGATCAACCCGTTGACGGTATCGATCCACATCATGGTCTGGCTGAAGCGGCTAAAGGCGCGCGGCAGCAGGGAATGAAGCACTTCATCCTTCAGCGAATCTTTTTCCGTTTTTTTCAGCTTACGGCCCTGTTCGGCTTCCAGCTTGAAGATCTTTGCTTCCAGCGCCTGTTTGATCACCGGAGACGGCAGGATCTTCTCTTCTTTACGCGCGCAGATAACTATCTGGCCATTTGCCGTATGGGTCAGCGCATCACTGTGCGAGCCCATCGGCGGAACCCAACCGGTTTTGGCCATATCCTGGCTGCCGCATGGGGTAAATGTCAGCTCGGCCAGCTGTTTTTCCATCTCCTCGGCGCGCAGGGAAATGTCGCGGCTGAGACGATAAACCATTAAATTTTTGAACCACAGCATGATAATTTCCACGGCTTTGTCGTTAAATCCAGCGGGCATGATAGCGAATTGTCGCTATGCTTGCATTGTTAATCGGGAGAGGAATTCACAGTGCGCATTGGGATTGATTTAGGCGGGACCAAAACGGAAGTCATCGCGCTGAGCGACCAGGGAGAGCAGCTATTTCGCCACCGCCTGCCTACGCCAGGGGGGGATTATCGCCAGACGATAGAGACGATAGCCTCGCTGGTCGAGATGGCCGAGCAGGCTACCGGGCAGAGCGGCACGGTCGGCGTCGGCATCCCCGGTTCGATTTCGCCTTATACCGGCGTAGTTAAAAATGCCAACTCAACGTGGCTCAACGGCCAGCCGTTTGATAGAGACCTTTGCCAGCGCCTGCAACGTGAAGTGCGTCTGGCCAACGATGCCAACTGCCTCGCGGTGTCGGAAGCGGTCGACGGCGCGGCGGCCGGGGCGCAAACGGTATTCGCGGTGATCATTGGCACCGGCTGCGGTTCAGGCGTGGCGCTTAACGGACGCGCCCATATTGGCGGCAACGGCACGGCGGGCGAGTGGGGACACAATCCGCTGCCGTGGATGGATGAGGATGAACTGCGCTATCGCGCTGAAGTACCGTGCTACTGCGGTAAACAGGGCTGTATCGAAACCTTTATTTCCGGCACCGGCTTTGCTATCGATTACAAGCGGTTAAGCGGCCACCAGCTAAAGGGCAGCGAGATTATGCAGCGCGTCAGCGAGCAGGATCCGGTGGCGGAACTGGCGCTGAGCCGCTACGAGATGCGGCTGGCGAAGTCGTTGGCTCACGTGGTCAACATTCTCGATCCGGACGTCATTGTGCTTGGCGGGGGAATGAGCAACGTTGATCGTCTCTATCAAACGGTGCCGAATCTGCTAAAACCATGGGTATTCGGCGGTGAATGCGAGACGCCGATTCGCCGGGCGGTGCACGGGGACTCCAGTGGCGTGCGCGGCGCGGCCTGGCTGTGGCCGCTGTAATCTTCAACCCGCTGCGCGGCCTGAACGGTGCAGCGGGTACCCTGCGGATTATCGGTCCGGGATCTCCTCCAGGCTGTAATAAATCGACAGCCCCCTTTTTTTGCCTTCCTCAATATCCAGATCCGCGCCGCGAGATTCGCCCGGCAGGCGTAAAATAGCGTCACAGCGGCTAATTAAGCGGTGAGCGACGGGGTAGAGATATTCCTCGCTAATCGCATCGCCAATTTCCGTGGAGCCCGCGGCTTTGGCAATGGGGAGAGCCAGCCATTCGCCGACCACGGGGATATGTCCTTTCTGATAAACGCGTAGCGCAACCTGGGCCATATTGTTCAGGTTAGCGTCGATTAGTTCCGCGCGATTGTGAGTGCCGCTGCGTACCGGGCCGGCAATCAAAATTAGTAAATTTTTCATGGTTAAGACCTTCTTAATGGGCCAGAGGGGATGGGACGATGCTGCCGGAGGCCGCAGTTCGCCCGTCAGAAAAGTTATCGATGCACGTTTTTGCACGAAATGATGCGATGACGATAATAAACGCGTTTTCATGCATGAATTAGCCTGATTTTCATCATTAAAGCAATTTAATTGAACTTATCATGCATATTCGTGCGATATCAAGATGTATCGTGAATTTCTGACCCGGACAACGGAGCGACCTCTCCCGTGGGAGAGGTCTTGAAGACAGGTGCGGAGGGAGAACATTATTCGACGGCGAAGGTTTTATCCAGGCGGCTATAGCCCAGCCCGTTGATCTTTTTAACTTTAATTTGCACCGGAATGCGCTCTTTCATCGCCTCGACGTGGCTGATGACGCCGATAACCTTGCCGCTGGCGTTGAGCGCGTCCAGCGCATCCAGCGCGGTATCGAGGGTTTCGCTATCCAGCGTGCCGAAGCCCTCATCAAGAAACAACGAGTCTATCCGCGTCTTATGGCTCACCAGGTCGGAGAGCGCCAGCGCCAGCGCGAGGCTTACGAGGAAACTCTCGCCGCCGGAGAGGGTCCGGGTGTCGCGCACCGCGTCCGCTTGCCAGGTGTCGACCACTTCAAGCTCCAGGGCATCGCTGGCTTTACGTTGCAGCAGATAGCGACCGTGCAGGCGATTAAGCTGATGGTTGGCCAGCCACACCAGATTATCCAGCGTCAGGCCCTGGGCAAATTTACGGAATTTATCGCCCTCCCTGGAGCCGATAAGCGAGTTCAGCCATCCCCAGTCTTCCACTTCCTGCGCGGTGCGCTCCATCTGCTGGCGTAAAGCGTGCTGACGCTGCTGGTTTTCTGCATTCTGTTTCAGCTGCTGGCGAATCTCTCCCTGACGGGCGCTGTTTTCCCGCAGCAGCGTCGTTAGCTGCTGAAGCTGTTCCTGCACCTGCTCAAGAGACTGGCTGAAGTCCATTTCCGCCGGCGGCTGCCGGCTGTGGTTATCGAGCGCTTCGCGAGCCCGTAGCGCCAGCGCCTGATTCTGCTGTAGCCTGCTCTCCAGCGTCTGTTTCAGGTTTTCGAGACGCTGGCGCGTTTCCTCATCAAGCAGCGCGGCGAGAAATGCCTGCCGGTCCGCGAAGGGGCTGGCGGCCAGCGCTGCGCTGAACTGCGCTTCGCTCTCTTTCAACTGAACCTGCTGCTGGCTCTCCTGCTGCCCCAGAGTTTGCCACTGGCTCTGGAGCGCGAGGCAGTCATCGTGCACCTGACGCCAGCCGTCGAGCGGCGCGGGTTCTGCCGCTAAGTCCGTTTCCGGTAAGGCCTCCAGCAGCGGGGTCAGCTGCTGGAGCTGTTCCTGCAGGGCGAGCAGTTCATTCTGTTTGGCCTGCCAGCTGCGGGTCTCTTCTTCCCGCAGCGCCAGCCAGCTCGCGGTCTGCTCTGCAGCCGGTAGGCTCAGGCTAAAGGCGCTCAGTTCGGCCGCCAGCGCGGCGCTGCGCTGCTCTTGTTCCTGCTGTAGCTGCTGAAGCTGCTGCTGGCACTCCTGCTGCTGAGCCTGCCAGGCCAGACGCTGCTGATGCTGATAGAGCCGCTGTTCATGCTCCTGCTGCGCATTTATCCAGCCCGGAATATCATCCTTTGGCGTCAGGTCGATATTTAATCCGCCGATCGTCTCCTGCCAGCGTGATGTAAGCGCTTGCTCCTGCTGCAGAAGCGATGCTTTCTCAGCCGCCTCTTTTTGCTGGTGCTTAATCAGGGCGTCCAGCTCGCCGCGCACCAGGGCGCCAGCCTCCGCCAGCTGTTTAACTTCGCGCTCCAGCGCATCGCGCCGCGCCTGATTAACGCCGGGAACCAGCGCCTGATATTCGGCGACGGCCGGATGCTGCGCGGAACCGCAGAGCGGACAAGGGGTACCGGGCTGCAGGCGAGCACGCTCGGCCTCAAGACCGGCAATGCGCGCTTCCA
Organism: Klebsiella sp. CN_Kp066; assembly: GCF_040065135.1. Taxonomy (NCBI): domain Bacteria; kingdom Pseudomonadati; phylum Pseudomonadota; class Gammaproteobacteria; order Enterobacterales; family Enterobacteriaceae; genus Klebsiella; species Klebsiella sp. CN_Kp066. The sequence continues at coordinate 170,376 of NZ_JBEAIU010000034.1, forward strand.
TTTCGCACAGGGCTTTCACATCGCTCAGCTGCTGATTCTTCTCTTTATAAGCCTGACGGCGCTGAGCCAGTATCGCTTCCAGTTTTTCCTGCTCCTGCCTGGTGGCCTGCCCGGCGGCGTTGAGCTGCATCAGGCGCTGGCCCAGAGGCTGAAGTTGACTATGTAGCGCTGAGAGCTGCTGGCGCAGAGCGCGAGCCGCGGCGTGCTGCGCCAGCCCGGCGCTGACCTGTTCGGCATCCAGCGTCAGCCCGGCGGGCGGCAGGTCTGCCAGTCTGCGACGGGTTTCCGCCAGACGTTGCTGCAGGGCGGCTTGCTGCTGGGTATCGCGAGTCTGCTGCTGGAAAGCCGCCCGCCAGCCCGCCAGCGCATTGCCCCACCGCTGAAAACGGTCATGCTCTTTTAGCCATGCGGAGAGCGTTTGCTGGTGGCTCTGCAGGCGTTCAGACTGCTGGCGGGCGGCGAGGCGAATCCCCGCTCGCCGTCGCAGCCTTTCATGTAAGCGAGTATTTACTTCTTCTCTCAGGCGACGGGTTTGCGCCAGCGCGGTGGTTTGTTCCTGCTGACGCGTCCACTGTGGACGTAAGTGCTCTGCAGGCTGGGCATTCAGCAGCACGGTCAGCTGCGGCTGCGCCTGCTCCAGCGCAGATTGGGCTTCGCGTAGCGCGCTCTGCGCCTGCAGATCTTCTGCTGTCAGCTCTGCGCGGCGTACCAGCCACTGACGGGCATTTTGCAGACGGCTTTGTTCGCTAACCTTCTGTTTTTCTTCATCAGTAAGCGCTTGCAAACTTTGCTGTAGCGCCTGCTGCTGGTCGTCGCTTAGCAGCAGGACGCCGGAAGCCTGAGCCTGGATTTTCTCCAGCTCGACGCGGGCCTGCTTATGCTTTTCAAAGACCTGCGCGGAAATCTGGCCGTAAATTTCGGTACCGGTCAGCTCTTCCAGCAGCTCGGCGCGCTCTTTCGGTTTAGCATTCAGGAAGGCGGCGAACTGCCCCTGCGATAGCAGCATCGAGCGGGTGAAGCGGCCATAGTCCAGGCCGGTGAGCGAGGCGGTCATTTCCAGCTTGTCTTTGATCTTATCGGCGAGGATTTTGCCATCCTCGCAGCGCGCCAGCTCGACGCGCGGCACCTGCAGGTTGCCGTCCGGCTGGTTTCGCGCCCGGTTCTGACTCCAGAAGGCGCGATAGGCGATGCCTTTGACTTCGAACTCCACTTCCGCCAGGCATTCGGCGGTGTCGCGAGTCATCAGATCGTTTTGTGATTGCGACACGCTGCTCAGGCGCGGGGTTTCGTGATAGAGCGCGAGGCAGATAGCATCCAGCAGCGTGGTTTTTCCGGCGCCGGTCGGCCCGGTAATCGCGAACAGACCGTTGCTGGCGAACGGCTCAACGGTGAAATCAATTTTCCATTCACCTTTCAGTGAATTGAGGTTTTTCAGGCGTAAGCTGAGTATTTTCACAGGCGATCCTCACCGTTCAGGCTATGCAGCGTTTCATTAAAAAGCTGTTCCAGGCGCTGCTGCTGCGCGGCTTCCAGCGTTTCCAGCGCCAGACGGCGGGCGAAGACATCCTCCACCTGCAGTTCGCTGAGGGTCTCTCGCTGAGCGCCGGCCAGAATGCGGTTGCGCTGGGCGCGACTGCGGCGCACCAGCAGGACTTCCACCGGCAGCGTTTCGGTCTGCGCCTGAATTTTACGCTGGATATCATGCATATATTCGTCGCTGGTGATTTCGATATCCAGCCACACTGCGGGCTGCAGGGCGCTATCCTGCCACTGGTTTAGCTGCTCGCTAATGCTGGCGAAATCGCCCTTTAGCACCGCCAGCGGCTGGGTGACGGGAACGATAAGCGGCGTGACATCCGCCAGACGCCCGTGGGTAAAAGTGACCAGATTGACGCTTTTATTTTTCCCTGCTTCATCAAAGCTCAGCGGGATGGGGGAGCCGCTGTAGCGGATATGCTCGCAGCCGCCCACCACCTGCGCACGGTGAATATGGCCGAGCGCAATATAGTCGGCAGGCGGAAAACGGCTCGCCGGAAAGGCGTCCAGCGTACCGATATAGATTTCGCGCACCGCGTCGCTTTTGCTGGCGCCGACGGTGGTTAAATGGCCGCTGGCGATAATCGGTAGCGCCCGGTCGCCGCGCAGTTCGCAGGCCTGCTGGTACTGCTGCTGGTAATAGTCGCTGATGGCGCTCAGGAGCTGCTGCTGCTTTTCGCCGCTGGAGTGCCCGGCCTGGCTGGTTACCAGTTCACGCGGGCGCAGGAACGGCACCGGGCAAAAAATCGCCCCCGGCGAACCGTCGCGCAGCGGCAGAATAAAGGGGGCGTGGCCGGCATTGGCCACGACCGTGGTTTTCAGGAACGCAAGAATGTCTCGCGACTCGTTGAGGGTGGCGACCGAATCATGGTTGCCCGCCAGCACCACCAGCCGACAGCCGGTTTGCTGCAGCTGAACGACAAACCGGTTATACAGCTCGCGCGCGTAGCTCGGCGGGGAGCCGGTATCAAAAATATCGCCCGCGACAATAATGGCATCGACGTCATGTTCCTGCGCGCTGGCCAGCAGCCAGTCGAGAAACGCCTGATGTTCGGCGGCGCGACTTTTACTGTAAAAATTTTGCCCAAGATGCCAGTCAGAGGTATGAAGGATGCGCATAGTTGTTCCATAGCGTAAAAGCGAAAGCGGCATTATATACCCGTCATCCTTCAAGTTGCTTATGCGTTGGCTACCCGCGCCCACCCAGTCGCATCGTTATCTCTTTTTTGGGACTTACGCCCTTGCTGCCTTTAAGCAAGCCGAATTATTACGGGGATAAGACTGCTCTCAGGCGCGATAAGTCCGTGTCACAATTCGAAATCCGCGTTCATCCGGCGGTCATTTTTTTCATAAATCTGTCATAAATCTGACGCATAATGGCCGCGCACTTCTATACTGATGGCTAAAAAATACAGGGTAAATAATGGCGAGAAGAATTCTGGTCGTTGAAGATGAAGCTCCAATCCGCGAGATGGTTTGCTTTGTTCTGGAGCAAAACGGCTTTCAGCCCGTCGAGGCGGAAGATTTTGACAGCGCGGTTAATCAGCTCAATGAACCCTGGCCGGATTTGATCCTCCTCGACTGGATGCTGCCGGGTGGGTCGGGTCTGCAGTTTATTAAACAGCTCAAGCGTGAAGCGATGACCCGCGATATTCCCGTGGTGATGCTCACCGCCCGCGGCGAAGAGGAAGATCGCGTCCGCGGTCTGGAGACCGGCGCCGATGACTACATCACTAAGCCGTTTTCCCCGAAAGAGCTGGTGGCGCGAATTAAAGCCGTGATGCGGCGCATTTCGCCGATGGCGGTGGAAGAGGTGATTGAAATGCAGGGGCTGAGCCTCGACCCCTCTTCGCATCGGGTCATGACCGGTGAAAATCCGCTGGATATGGGGCCGACGGAGTTTAAATTATTACACTTCTTTATGACCCACCCGGAACGGGTTTATAGCCGCGAACAGCTGCTGAATCACGTCTGGGGAACCAACGTTTATGTCGAAGACAGAACGGTAGACGTGCATATTCGCCGTCTGCGCAAAGCGCTGGAACATAGCGGCCATGACCGGATGGTACAAACGGTTCGCGGTACGGGATATCGTTTCTCCGCCCGATTCTGAATGTTGACAGGAGTGTGAACCGTGCTGGAACGGCTGTCATGGAAAAGGCTGGCGCTTGAGCTTTTCTTGTGTTGTATCCCGGCCCTGATCCTCGGGGCGTTTTTAGGTCATCTGCCGTGGTTTTTATTGGCGGCAGTGACCGGTCTTCTTATCTGGCATTTCTGGAATCTGATGCGCCTGTCATGGTGGCTGTGGGTTGACCGCAGCATGACGCCTCCGCCGGGTAGTGGCAGCTGGGAGCCGCTGCTGTACGGACTGCATCAAATGCAGATGCGTAATAAAAAGCGTCGCCGTGAGCTGGGCAACCTGATTAAGCGCTTTCGCAGCGGGGCGGAGTCTCTGCCGGATGCGGTAGTGCTGACCACCGAAGAAGGCGCGATGTTCTGGTGTAACGGCCTGGCGCAGCAGATCCTGAATCTGCGCTGGCCTGACGATAACGGGCAGAACATCCTTAACCTCTTGCGCTATCCTGAATTTGCCAATTACCTGAAATACAGGGATTTTTCTAAACCGCTCAACCTGGTACTGAATAACGGTCGCCATCTGGAGATTCGCGTGATGCCCTACAGCGATAAACAGCTGCTGATGGTTGCGCGCGATGTTACGCAGATGCACCAGCTGGAAGGGGCGCGGAGAAACTTTTTCGCTAACGTCAGCCATGAGCTGCGTACGCCGCTGACGGTGCTGCAGGGGTATCTGGAGATGATGCAGGAGCAGGTGCTGGAAGGGGGGACGCGCGAAAAAGCGTTGCACACCATGCGCGAGCAAACTCAGCGAATGGAAGGCCTGGTGAAACAATTGCTGACGCTGTCGCGAATCGAAGCCGCGCCGGTCCTGGCGATGAACGATAAAATCGATGTGCCGATGATGCTGCGGGTCGTTGAGCGCGAAGCGCAAACGCTAAGCCAGCAGAAGCATGCGCTGCATTTTTCGGTTGATGAATCGCTGAAAGTGCTGGGTAATGAAGAACAGCTGCGCAGCGCGATTTCCAACCTGGTGTATAACGCGGTCAATCATACGCCGCCGGGAACGGATATTACCGTAAGCTGGCAGCGAGCGCCGCACGGGGCAATGTTCAGCGTCGAAGATAACGGGCCGGGCATCGCGCCGGAACATATTCCGCGCCTGACCGAGCGTTTCTATCGGGTGGATAAAGCGCGCTCGAGACAGACCGGCGGCAGCGGTCTGGGGCTGGCGATTGTCAAACATGCGGTCAGCCATCACGATAGCCGCCTCGAAATTGAGAGTACGCTGGGTAAAGGCACCCGCTTTAGCTTCCTGCTACCGGAACGTTTAATTGCCAAAAATTGAACGCCTGCATGTGGGTGTCAGCATAACTTGCCAATGACCAGCTTCGGCTGGTCATTTTCGTTTGCAGTAAAATCGAAGTTGAGTAATTAACGAACGTTAGCTGCTTTTTTGTTCGCATGATAAGCCAGATGTTTTCCATCCATCAGGTAAATAATTCTACGCATTAAAATAGAGTCAGCATAATCATCTGCTTTTGCGATCCCTCCTTGCTTTAAAACGTTATAAGCGTTTAAATTGCCCCCCTACGGTCGCAGACAGACTGTTTTTGCGTGGTAATTCAAAAAACAATTCTTTTCCACGCCGCTTTGGGAGCATATCCCGCTGAGTTTACTGACAATGGCCGCTGTATCATCCCCAGGGGAAAGGCGCGGTATTTATCCGTTTTTACAACACCACATCCACAGGCTGTAATGAATTTATGACCCATCAGTTAAAATCTCGCGACATCATTGCGTTGGGCTTTATGACCTTCGCGCTGTTCGTCGGCGCAGGCAATATTATCTTTCCTCCGATGGTTGGCTTACAGGCCGGCGAACACGTCTGGACCGCGGCTATTGGCTTTCTGATTACCGCCGTGGGTCTGCCGGTGCTAACGGTTGTGGCGCTGGCGAAAGTCGGCGGCGGCGTAGAGAGCCTGAGCACGCCGATTGGTAAAGTTGCCGGTATCCTGCTGGCGGTGGTCTGCTACCTTGCCGTTGGGCCGCTGTTTGCGACTCCGCGTACCGCCACCGTCTCTTTTGAAGTGGGGATTGCTCCGCTGACCGGCGACGGCCCGCTGCCGCTGCTGATTTACAGCGTTATCTATTTTGCCCTGGTGATCCTCGTTTCGCTCTATCCGGGCAAGCTGCTGGACACCGTCGGGAATTTCCTCGCGCCGTTGAAAATCATCGCTCTGATTATTCTCGCCGTTGCGGCGATCGTCTGGCCAGCCGGTCCGCTGAGCCACGCGATGGAAGCCTACCGTACCGCGCCATTCTCCAACGGCTTCGTCAACGGCTATCTGACCATGGACACCCTTGGGGCGATGGTCTTTGGGATCGTGATTGTCAACGCGGCGCGTTCTCGCGGCGTGACCGAAGCCCGCCTGCTGACCCGTTACACCGTCTGGGCTGGCCTGATGGCCGGTGTGGGCCTGACGCTGCTGTATCTGGCGTTGTTCCGTTTAGGTTCCGATAGCGGCACGCTGGTGGAGCAGTCCGCTAACGGCGCGGCGATTCTGCACGCTTATGTCCAGCATACCTTCGGCGGCGCGGGGAGCTTCCTGCTGGCAGCGCTGATCTTCATCGCTTGCCTGGTGACGGCGGTAGGCCTGACCTGCGCCTGTGCGGAGTTTTTTGCCCAGTATCTGCCGTTCTCCTATCGTACGCTGGTCTTTATCCTTGGCCTGTTTTCGATGGCGGTTTCCAACCTTGGCCTGAGCCACCTGATTCAGATTTCAATTCCGGTGCTGACGGCTATCTATCCGCCGTGTATCGCACTCGTGGTATTAAGCTTTACCCGTAGTTGGTGGCATAATTCGTCCCGCGTTATTGCCCCGGCAATGTTTATCAGCCTGATGTTTGGTATCATTGACGGCATTAAAGCGTCGGCGTTTGCAGAGATTTTGCCATCCTGGACCGCGCGTCTGCCGCTGGCGGAGCAAGGGCTGGCGTGGTTGATGCCAACCGCCGTGATGGTGATTCTGGCCGTTATCTGGGATCGCGCAGCAGGGCGTCAGGTGGCCTCCAGCGCGCACTAACCGACGCTTTACACAGGTGTTTAACCACGGGACTTCAGGTCCCGTGGTTTTTTGTTTTTTTGGTCATCCTCCCCGGTGCTTTGCCCCCGCGAAGGCCAGAGGAGAAAAACGGCATGGAACACGATGGAAAGTAGTAACAAGCTTAAGCGCGGGCTAAGTACCCGGCATATTCGTTTTATGGCGCTGGGGTCGGCAATCGGTACCGGCCTTTTCTATGGTTCGGCTGACGCGATTAAAATGGCGGGGCCGAGCGTTCTGTTGGCTTATATTATCGGCGGCGTCGCGGCCTACATTATTATGCGCGCGCTGGGCGAAATGTCGGTACACAACCCGGCCGCCAGTTCGTTCTCGCGCTATGCCCAGGATTACCTTGGCCCGCTGGCGGGCTATATCACCGGCTGGACCTACTGTTTTGAAATCCTGATTGTCGCCATAGCCGACGTCACAGCCTTCGGCATCTATATGGGGGTCTGGTTCCCGGCGGTGCCGCACTGGATCTGGGTACTCAGCGTGGTGCTGATTATCTGCGCCGTCAACCTGTTGAGCGTCAAGGTCTTCGGCGAGCTGGAGTTTTGGTTCTCCTTCTTCAAAGTCGCCACTATTATCATCATGATCCTCGCCGGTTTTGGCATCATTATCTGGGGGATCGGCAACGGCGGGCAGCCGACGGGTATCCACAACCTGTGGAGCAACGGCGGCTTCTTCAGCAACGGCTGGCTGGGGATGGTGATGTCGCTGCAGATGGTGATGTTCGCCTACGGTGGGATTGAAATCATCGGCATCACCGCCGGTGAAGCGAAAGATCCGGAGAAATCCATTCCGCGCGCCATTAACTCGGTGCCGATGCGTATCCTCGTGTTTTACGTCGGTACGCTATTCGTGATTATGTCTATCTATCCGTGGAACCAGGTCGGAACCAACGGCAGTCCTTTCGTTCTGACCTTCCAGCATCTGGGTATTACCTTTGCCGCCAGCATCCTGAACTTTGTGGTGCTGACCGCTTCGCTGTCGGCGATTAATTCCGATGTCTTTGGCGTGGGGCGTATGCTGCACGGTATGGCGGAGCAGGGCAGCGCACCGAAGATGTTTACCAAAACGTCCCGTCGCGGGGTGCCGTGGGTAACCGTGATGGTAATGACTATCGCGCTGCTGTTCGCCGTTTACCTTAACTACATTATGCCGGAGAACGTCTTTCTGGTGATCGCCTCCCTGGCGACATTCGCCACCGTCTGGGTGTGGATTATGATCCTGCTGTCGCAGATCGCCTTCCGTCGCCGTCTGCCGCCGGAAGAGGCGAAGGCGCTGAAGTTTAAGGTGCCAGGTGGAGTAACGACCACGGTGATTGGCCTGCTATTCCTGGTCTTTATTATCGGTCTGATTGGTTACCATCCTGACACCCGCATCTCGTTGTACGTGGGCTTTGCGTGGATTATTCTGTTACTGATTGGCTGGCAGTTTAAAACTCGCCGCGAGCGTAAGCTGGCGAAAGCCTAGTCCTTTTTGTTCTCTACTTGCCGGATACGCACGGGCTATCCGGCAAGCCGTTCCTCCACCCCCGCCATCCTCCCCCAATAATTCTGCCGACGATGAGTCATACGCCAGTACGCTATGGCAAGGTGTGCCCATTCTGCAAAGAGAGGAATAATGATGTTGAAGGCATGGCACCTCCCGGTTGCTCCGTTTATTAAGGAGCAGCCGGAACGACTGATTATCACGCTATGGTTAAGCGGCGAGGATCTGCCGCCGCGGGTCACGCTACGCGCGGAAGAAGATAACGAGGAGCTGTCGCTGCCGATGCGCCGCCTGCGGCAGGAACCGCATCCGGGCGTGGTGGCATGGCGCGGGGAAATCAGCCTCGTCAACGGGCTACCGCGTCGCCGCTACAGCTTCAAGCTGCTGTGGGCCGACCGCCAGCTGTGGTTCACTCCGCAGGGGTTCAATCGCTTTCCGCCGGCGCGGCTGGAGCAGTTTGCGGTTGATATGCCGGACAGCGGGCCGCAGTGGGTGGCCGATCAGGTGTTTTACCAAATCTTCCCTGACCGCTTCGCCCGCAGCCAGTCACGCGACGCCGGGCAGGATAACGTTTATTACCACCATGCCGCCGGTCACGATATTGTGCGCAAGGCGTGGGATGAGCCGCTAACCGGCGAGGCGGGCGGCTCTACCTTCTACGGCGGCGATCTCGATGGGATCAGCGAAAAACTGCCGTACCTGAAGCAGCTTGGCGTCACGGCGCTTTATCTGAACCCGGTATTTGTCGCTCCCAGCGTACATAAATACGATACCGAGGATTACCGTCGCGTTGACCCGCAGTTTGGCGGCGATGCGGCGCTGCTGCGCCTGCGTCACAACACGCAAAAAGAGGGGATGCGCCTGATCCTTGACGGCGTGTTCAACCACAGCGGCGATTCGCATGCCTGGTTCGACCGCCATCAGCGCGGTAGCGGCGGCGCCTGCCACAACGCCGATTCGCCGTGGCGCGACTGGTATAATTTTTCTCCCGAGGGCATTGCCCACGATTGGCTGGGATATGCCAGTCTGCCTAAGCTCGACTACCGGTCGGCGACGCTGATCGATGAGATCTATGGTGGAGAAGATAGCGTGGTGCGCCACTGGCTGAAAGCGCCGTGGAGCATGGACGGCTGGCGGCTGGATGTCGTGCATATGCTCGGTGAAGACGGCGGGGCGCGTAATAACCTGCGCCATATCGCCGGCATTACCCAGGCAGCGAAGCAGGAGCGGCCGGAAGCCTTCGTGTTCGGGGAGCATTTCGGCGACGCGCGCCAGTGGCTACAGGCCGACGTAGAAGACTCGGCGATGAACTACCGCGGCTTTACCTTCCCGCTATGGGGCTTTCTCGCCAATACTGATATCTCCTACGACCCGCAGAAAATCGATGCGCAAACCTGCATGGCGTGGATGGACAACTATCGTGCCGGACTGTCGCATCAGCAGCAGCTGCGGATGTTCAACCAGCTTGATAGCCACGATACCGCGCGCTTTAAGTCTCTGTTGGGTAAAGATGTTGCGCGTCTGCCGTTGGCGGTGGTGTGGCTGTTCAGCTGGCCTGGGGTACCGTGCATCTACTACGGCGATGAAGTGGGCGTGGATGGCAATAACGATCCGTTCTGCCGTAAACCCTTCCCGTGGGATCCGGCTTTGCAGGATGGCGAACTGCTCGACCTGTACAAGCGCATGAGCAAACTGCGTAAGGCTAATCAGGCGCTACGCTACGGCGGCTGTCAGGTGATCTATGCTGAAGAGAACGTGGTGGTGTTCGTGCGAGTCTATAAGCAACAGCGCGTGCTGGTGGCGATTAACCGCGGCGCGGCCTGCGAGGTGGTGGTAGAAGATTCGCCGCTGCTTGACGTTCACGGCTGGCAGTTGAAAGAGGGCGCCGGTGATCTGCACGAGAGCGTGCTGACGCTGCCAGCGATCTCCGCCAGCGTGTGGTTTAGCCGTTAGTCATAGAGCTGGCTCAGGCTCTCGCTCTGCAAAATGGCCTCGCGCCACCAGCGCTGGGCCAGTCCGTCATTACCGCTGCGCCAGGCCATATAGGTGATATCTTTCTCGCGGCACGAGATGACGGCCTTTTCGACCAGCTCGCCGCTTTCCAGCCACCGCCGGGCAATATGGCGCGGTAAAAAGCCGCAGCCCAGCCCGGCGCGCAAGAGTTCAACTTTACTGGCGAAATCATCCACGCGGATTTGCGGCTGTTCGTCGAGCAGGTTGCTGTTGAGCGGATGACAGTAGCGGGCGCTGTCGCTGATCACGACCGCGCGGTGCAGGCTGAGCTGCTTGTTGGTCAGCGGTTGGGTCGTTTGCGCCAGCGGGTGCCCCGGCGCGATGACGAAAATATTGTCCATGGCGCCGAGCATTTTCCACGACCACTCGGCGGAGGTTGGCGGTTCATTGATCGCCCCAAGAATAATATCCGCGCCGTTGTGGGTGAGCTCTTCCCACGAGCCCGCGAGGGTATGGTGGGTAAAGTTAAGCCGGGTTTGCGGGTGCTGGGCGTAGAAAGCATCGATCAGCGGCAGCAGCGCGCTAAACGGGAAAGAGTCATCCAGCGCGATAGCCAGATCCCGCTCCCAACCGGCGCTGAGCTGCACTGCCTGCTTTTCCAGATCCTTAGCGGCATTCAGCAGCAATCGACCCTTCTCCAGCATCATTCTGCCCGTATCGGTAAATTTAGCCCGGTGGCCGGAGCGATCCAGCAGAGTGATATTCAGATCGTTTTCCAGCTTTTGGATCATGTAGCTCAGCGCAGCTGGGGTCTTAAATAGCGATTCGGCGGCGGTGGCAAAAGAGCCATGTTTGTCCAGCGCGTCGAGAATTAACAGGACATCAAGATTCAGGCGCATGCGTCAGATTCCGGTAAAAATGAGTGCCTCCGTTTTACCGGAGCGCCCTGTTCAATTCCAGTGAATAATTTAGAACGGTTAACCGTAAAAATTTGATAAACATAATTTTGCTCGTTTTGTAATGGTTAATCTAATCGCCATAACTTTTCGCTTTGGAAATAAATTAGAAAAAAATCTTTAATAACTCGTTAGAAATTACTGACTATACTCACCATGCTTTATCAGTCAGGATCCAGACAGCTCAACGGCAACGGTAGTATCTTTTTAACTCATTGATTAACAGGATATGTTATGTCTATTCGTGAACTGATCGATCCCTCTAACTCGGCGCTTATTTTTATTGACCACCAGCCACAAATGGCTTTTGGTGTGGCAAATATTGACCGCCAGACCCTGAAAAATAATACGGTTGCTTTAGCCAAAGCAGGCAAAATTTTTAATGTCCCGGTAATTTATACTTCCGTCGAAACCAAAAGCTTCAGCGGCTATATCTGGCCGGAATTGCTGGCCGTACATCCTGATGTGAAACCCATTGAACGTACCTCGATGAACTCCTGGGAAGACGCGGCTTTTGTTGAAGCGGTAAAGGCGACCGGACGCAAGAAACTGATTATTTCTGCTCTGTGGACTGAAGTCTGCCTGACGTTCCCGGCGCTGATGGCGCTGGATGCGGGCTATGAAGTTTACGTGGTGACCGATACCTCCGGCGGCACCTCGGTTGATGCCCACGAACGCTCCATTGACCGTATGGTGCAGGCCGGTGCGGTGCCGGTGACCTGGCAGCAGGTGCTGCTTGAGTACCAGCGCGACTGGTCGCGTAAAGAGACCTATGACGCGGTGATGGATCTGGTGCGCGAGCATAGCGGCGCTTACGGCATGGGCGTGGATTACGCTTATACGATGGTGCATGGCGCGCCAGAGCGTAAAGCTTAAATACACTTCATCCTTCAAGCTGCCTCTTTGTTGGCTTCGTTTGCCCGCCCCGGTCACTGACTCATGTCAGCTCCCGGGGACGAACAACCTTGCCGCCTCGAGGCAGCATGAACGATTTTGTGCATTGTTGTTTATGGCTAATGGCGGGGATATCCCGCCATTCCCCTGAAGCAAGGAACTCTTAATGGCGCAGCAGAAATCGGTGACCCTGGTTATCAGTCATGTGCTCGACCCGGAGCATGGCCAACGGTATGAAGCGTGGCTGGGCAAAATTATGCCGATTGCGGCTGAATTTCCCGGTCATCTTGGCGCAAACGTGATTCGCCCGGCTCCCGGGCAGAATTTATGGAGCATTATCATTCGCTTCGACACCATTGAGCATCTTTACGCCTGGACCCAGTCGGAAACCCGGCGCGAACTGGTGGCGGAAATCGCACCGCTGCTGAGCGAAGGCGATCGTACCGAAGTCCGGACTGAACCGGCCTTCTGGTTTACGCCGCCTGCGGCGAATGTGCGCCAGCCGCGACGCTGGAAGCAATTTTTAATCACCCTGCTGGTGATTTTCCCCAGTACTAACCTGGTGCCGTCGATAACCGGAATGCTGTTGCCCTCGCTGAAGGGAAGCCTGCTGCTGCACCTCATCAATGATGCCTGTGTGGTCGCGCTGGTGGTCTGGTTCTGGATGCCCATCGTGACCCGTCTGTTTGCTGGTTGGTTAAAGAAAAACTGAGCCAGCCTCCTGAAGGAGAACGTTATGTCGCAAACTGCCACACTGATCCTGACTCACGGTCGGGTTCATACTCTCGATCGTCAAAATCCCCTGGCCGATGCGGTGGCGATCGCTGACGGTAAAATCCTCGCCGCCGGTAGTCACGATCGGATCATGAGTTTTGCCGCGGAAGGGACGCAAATTATCGATCTTAAAGGTCATACGGTGATCCCCGGTCTTAACGACTCCCACCTGCACCTGATCCGCGGCGGTCTGAACTACAACCTGGAGCTACGCTGGGAGGGGGTTCCCTCGCTGGCGGATGCGCTGCGGATGCTGAAAGATCAGGCCGATCGCACGCCGTCGCCGCAGTGGGTGCGGGTGGTCGGCGGCTGGAGCGAATTTCAGTTCGCCGAACGGCGGATGCCGACGCTCGAGGAGCTTAACGATGCGGCGCCGGATACCCCGGTATTTGTCCTGCACCTGTACGATCGCGCGCTGCTGAACCGCGCGGCGCTGAAGGCGGTGGGCTACACCAAAGAGACGCCGGATCCGGCGGGCGGCGAGATCGTTCGCGACGGCAACGGTAATCCTACCGGCATGTTGATTGCCAAACCCAACGCGATGATCCTCTACTCAACGCTGGCCAAAGGGCCGAAGCTACCGCTGGAACTGCAGGTCAACTCAACGCGCCAGTTTATGCGCGAGCTGAATCGTCTGGGGCTAACCAGCGCTATCGATGCCGGAGGCGGTTTCCAGAACTACCCGGAAGATTATGAAATTATTGAACAGCTGCACGCCAAAGAGCAGATGACCGTGCGGATCGCCTATAACCTGTTTACCCAGCGACCTAAGCAGGAGCTGGAAGATTTTGAGCGCTGGACCGATATGCTCAAGCCGGGACAGGGCACCGACTTTTACCGCGCCAACGGCGCCGGGGAGATGCTGGTTTTCTCGGCGGCGGATTTTGAAGATTTCCTGCAGCCGCGTCCGGACCTCCCGGAGGGAATGGAAGATGAGCTGGAGCGGGTGGTGCGCCACCTGGTAGAGCACCGCTGGCCGTTTCGCCTGCACGCCACCTACGATCAATCCATCAGCCGGATGCTCGACGTCTTCGAGAAGGTAAATCGCGAAATTCCGTTCAATGGTCTGCACTGGTTCTTCGATCATGCGGAAACCATCACCGAACGCAATATCGAACGCGTCAAAGCGCTGGGCGGCGGCATAGCGGTTCAGCACCGTATGGCTTTCCAGGGCGAATATTTTGTCGACCGCTACGGTAAAGATGCGGTCAAACATACGCCGCCGGTGGCGAAAATGCTCGAGCTGGACGTTCCGGTAGGGCTGGGGACGGATGCTACCCGCGTGGCGAGCTACAATCCGTGGACCGCGCTCTACTGGCTGGTTTCCGGACGTACCGTCGGCGGAATGGCGATGTACGACGACAGCAACTGCCTGCCGCGCGACGTGGCGCTGGAGCTGTGGACGGCGGGAAGCGCGTGGTTCTCAAGCGAGCAGGGTAAGAAAGGGCGCATTGAGCAAGGCCAGCTTGCCGATCTGGTGGTGCTGTCGAAAGACTATTTCAGCGTCGCGGAAGAGGAAATTAAGGGGATCGAGTCGGTACTGACGGTCGTTGACGGCAAGGTGGTGTACGCCGCCGGCCACTTTTCGCCGCTGGCGCCGCCGCCCATTCCGGTGCTGCCAGAGTGGTCACCGGTGGTGAAGGTGCCGGGTCATTACCGTTCCGCGCCGCCGACCGCCGCGAAAATCGGCGCGATAGTTCAGATGCACCAGTGCTGCGGCAGCTGCGGCGTACACGGGCATCAGCATGATATTGCGCGCCAGTCGGCGATTCCGGTTGCCGATGAGCAGGCGTTCTGGGGCGTACTCGGCTGCTCCTGCTTTGCGTTTTAGCACCAGCTCAACCCGCCCCGGTATTGTCCGGCGGCGGGTTCCCTTCCTGACGAAAGCGCTTGTCTTTCCGTTTTTTAATAGCGGTTCTGTGAACCAAAAAGCGCGATGCGCCGCGCAATCATTTCGCGTACCGGTTTCAGACCCTGATTAATCACTTTGCGCGGGTCGTTCACGTCATGACCGGTATCGGCGGCAAACAGGGCTTTCACCTCCTGACACCAGGCGTACATATTTTCGGTATTGACGTTGATTTTGGCCGTACCGCAGGCGATGGCTTTACGCATGTCGTCATCGGCAATACCGGTACCGCCGTGCAGGACCAGCGGAACATTGACTCGCTCAGAAATGGCTTTCATCTCCGTAAAACCCAGTTTGGCTTTGCCTTTATACAGTCCATGGGTCGAACCCAGCGCCGCCGCCAGGCAGTCAACCTGAGTTTCTTTCACCAGGGTGTAGCACTCCTCAGGGTCGGCGTAGATGACCGCCGAATTGACGATGCCATCTTCGCTTCCGGCAATCGTCCCCAGCTCCGCCTCGACGGAGATGCCTTTGCTGTGCGCCAGCGCAACCAGATGGCGAGTGATGGCGAGGTTTTCGCTGAACGGCAGATGCGAGCCGTCAAACATAATGGAGCTGAATCCGGCCTCGATAGCCGCCTCGCAGGCCTCGCGGGTGGTACCGTGGTCCAGATGCAAAGCCACCGGAATATCAATATGTAAATAATCCATGGCATTGACCACGATGTCATGAATACATTTTAATCCCAGCATATGTTTCACCGTACCGCCGGAAACGCCTAAAATAATGGGCGAGCGCAGTTGTTGTCCGGTACTTAATACAGCGCCGACCCACTCAAGATTATTAATATTGAATTGCCCTACGGCATAACCGTCCCGTAGGGCATGCTGAAGCATGTCCTTCATAGAAACTAACATAGTCACCTCGTGTTATTAATTAATAGCAATCATTCATCAAAATATTGCTTTAAGTTTCTTTCATAGCTATTTAAAGAATTGTGGACGACGGCAAGATCCGGCATCGATTCACGTACACCTTTTTTCTCAATAGAAATAGCGGCGGTGAGGCTGGCGAATAAAATAATATTGTCAATGTGCCAGGAGTAGTGAACGCCGTAGGTAAAAGCGCCATGGAATACGTCTCCCGCGCCGGTGGTATCAACAGCATTGCACAGCCAGGAGGGAACTATTTGCAGCATCCCGCTCTTTAAAAATGCGCAGCCTTTTTCACCAAGAGTAATAAAGGCTTCGCCGCGGCAAATTTTATTAAGCTCAATGAGCGCCGCCTTAATTTCTGCTTCTGTACTCAGGGCGCGATATCCCATATAGTCCCGGGCAAAATGTTCACTCACCACAAAATAATCGGTCCAGGCCGCCAGCTTAATATTACTGGCGCGTAGTGAGCCGCCATCCATGACTACCCGGGCGTTTGGCAGTTTCTTAATTAAATACTCGCTGATCTCGGCTTCATGGCCATCCACTAATAGCGTTACCGGTTCTTCAGCGGCGATGAGCCGTTCGGCTAAATCATCGAGCTTGAGCTTCTGATCGTAGGTCAGCGACGGCGGCGTCTGCATTTTACGGGTGATGATCGTCCGCGAACCCGTCAGGCGATTGACCAGCACCGAAGCCAGGGGGGTGATCATTTCATCAGAAAAGACCACCTGACTGGTATCAACGCCCGCTTCGGCAAATTCAGCAATAATTCGCTGGCCGTAAAGATCCTGATTCAGATGGCCGATGTAATAGACATCCTCCCCCCATAGCCCCAACAGCCATGCCGCATTCGCTGCCGGCCCGCCGCCGCTTTCAATAAAGTCGTGACAGAAATTTTTGGTATTCTCCTGCGGCCATTCATTTAAAAAGAAAAACTGATCAAAACATGAAAACCCGATGGACAAGATAGCCATAACCACTCCTGATTATTTTGTCAGCTGCGGGAAGAGAGGCTCCTTCCCGCAGGGAAAAATGAAACCGCTTATTCATTTTTCTTATCCGCAGTGAGCTCCTCATAGCTGAGCGTGTCACCGACCACGCGTACTGAACGAAAGCAGAATGGCACCAGCAGTGCGACGATCAGTGCCAGACAAATCAAATAGATAGTAATCTGGCCAAACTGGGTGAAAGCGTTGCCGATGATGATGCCCCAAACCGCGAAGTCGAAGTCGGCGAAGGTGCTATTTTCAAAGCCCAGATTACCCAGCGCCGGCAGCAGCATCGCCGGAAGGAATGCAAGGAAGATACCGCCGATAAATGAGGCGATGATGCAGCCGCGTTTACCGCCCAGCTTATCGGCGAAAACACCGGAGGTGCCGCCGCAGAAGAAGTGCGGCACCATGCCCGGAATAATCAGCGCCATACCCAATCCGCCAAGAAAAAGCATGCCGACCAGTCCACCAATGAACGAGCTGATAAAGCCGACGACGACCGCGGTTGGGCTAAAGGTGAAGAATACCGCGCAGTCAACGGCGGGGATGGAGTTGGGGATCAGCTTCTGGCTAATTCCCTGGAACGCAGGTACCAGATCGCCGAGGATCAGCCGCACGCCGTTGTAGACGATAGCGACGCCAACCGCAAACTGCAGGCCGGTCAGGACAGAGAAGATCAGCATATTTTGATCCGTAATGGTGCTGAGATACTCGCTACCGGCGACGGCGCTGCATACAAAGTAGATGACGAACATGACGATCCCGGTGGTGACCGTGGTATCGCGCAGAAAGCCCCATTTCTCTGAGATTTCGGTATCGGCGAACGAGTTCGCCGGGTTGCCGGTTTTGGTGGCGATCCACGCTGAAATGTAGTAGCCCAGAGAACCAAAATGTCCCATCGCAATACCGCCATCTTCGGTGACCTGCTTGGTATAGCGTTGGCCAATGGCCGGAGATATCGCCGACCATGAGCCGAGCAGGAATCCGCCGATGAGCACCAGCATCCAGCCGCGGAATTCCGCCGCCTGTAGCACCGCTGAGAACAGACAGGCAAGGAAGAAAGAGTGATGGCCGGTAAGGAAGATATATTTATACTTAGTGCAGCGGGCAATAAGCAGGTTAAAAATAAAACCTAACAGTAGAATACTCATGGTTTCTACGCCCAGCACCTTCTGGGCGACGGAGACAATGGCCTCGTTGTTAGGAATAACGCCACGGATATTAAACCCGGCTTCGATAATCCCACCCAGCGGATTGAGGTTAGCAACGATAACCCCTGCGCCGGCGCTTAGCATTAAATAGCCCAGGATAGGCTTTAAGGTGCCGGTGAGTAATTTATTTCCGGGGGAGCGCAGCGCCACTAAACCGACAAATGCGATAATCCCCATCAGAAATGCGGGTTGACTAAATATTTCCGATAAGAAACTAAGAATAGCCTGCATGATCGTTCCCTCAATAATGATTAAGAGTGAGTCGCAGCAATTTTGGTGAGTGCTTCGGTAATATCCTCGGCGATTTTCGCTTTATGCACGTAGCTGCGAATAATGGCGACATTACAATGCGCAGGAAATTGGTTTGCCAGCTCTTTAATTGTGACGTAAAGGTCAGCTTTTTCTCCAACAGCGTTGGCAAAATCAACGGAGGCGACGTCGGCTTTAATACCCAATTCATCACAGATCTTTTTGACATTATTCGCAGCCATTAATGAACTGCCAATACCGTTACCACAAACTGTTCTGATAACTAACATAATGACTACTCCATTTGTTGTTGGATGAAATGTAATACTGAATCGATATCATTGGCCTGCTGAAGGAAGGTCACAATGTCAGACTCAATCAGCGAGGCTATTAGCTGAATCATTTTTATGTGGCTATCGGCATCCGCGCCGGCGATGGCGATGATGACGTTAACCGGATCAAACTCCTCATGGCCAAAGACGATTGGCTGCCTGCTGGTGACTAAAGAGAAGCCCGTGCGCAAGGCGCCTTTTTCTGGCCGGGCATGAGGCATCGCCAGGCCGTAGTCGATAACAATGGCGGGACCAAAATCCTGATAGACCTCGACCATTTCATTCACATATTCCGGATGACATATATTTTGTTGAGTCAGCAGCTTTCCGGCGAATTCGATACCCTGTACGGCGTTGGAAATATCCTGCTTAAGCGCAACCAGTTCAGCGTTAAAAATAATATCCATCATCCGATCCTTACTGGGTTCATATTCTTGAACTCGATCATGACCAAATATATCAATAAAAATTATGGGTTAGATCACAGATGGATTTTTAAATATTGAAGTCGATCACACTGACGGCAAAAGTGAATTACTTTATCGGTTCTGAGGTTTTTTATTATCTTGTTTAATATCAATTGGTTGTGTTTTTTCTTTTTGCCGGTAAGAAAATGGGAGCAGGAGCTAATGGTTAAATCGCTGAATTTAAAATGAAGAAATGTAATACTCATCACAAATATTGGGCGGTTTTTTTTACAAAGTTTGAACGAGATACCAAAAAAAGCCCTGACGGAGGATCTTACTTATTCGTGACATCAATATTTGTATGCTGATGAGTTAAAAAGCTGTGGCGAGCGGGTAACTCCAGGCGGTAAAAACAAAAAAGGCCCGCATCTGCGAGCCTTTTGCTGAACGTTTGCCGATTACAGGCTGGAAACGTTCTCGGTCAGGTATTTAGCCACGCCTTCCGGAGAAGCGGCCATCCCTTCTTTTCCTTTTTCCCACTGCGCCGGGCAAACTTCGCCGTGCTCTTCGTGGAACTGCAGCGCGTCAACCATGCGCAGCATTTCGTCGATGTTACGGCCCAGCGGCAGGTCGTTAACGACCTGGTGGCGAACAACGCCGTTGGCATCGATCAGGAAGGAACCGCGCAGGGCAACGCCTTCGTCCGGGTGCTCGATACCGTACGCTTTCTGGATTTCGCGTTTGATGTCCGCAACCATCGCGTATTTCACCGGGCCGATGCCGCCCTGGTCCACTGGAGTGTTACGCCATGCGTTATGGACGAACTCGGAGTCAAAAGAAACGCCAACCACTTCGACGCCGCGTTTCTGGAATTCTTCGTAGCGTTTGTCAAAAGCGATCAGTTCGGACGGGCAAACGAAGGTGAAGTCCATCGGCCAGAAGAACAGAACGGTCGCTTTACCGCTGGTATGCTGTTTGAAGTTGAATTTCTCAACGATTTCGCCGTTACCTAAAACTGCCGCCGCGGTGAAGTCCGGAGCCTGACGAGTAACCAGAACCATATGATTCTCCTGTTAATACTAAGGTTAATTGGAACGCAACGCGGGCAAGTATAGGGAGAGGGGCAGGGGAACTCAACGCGACGCTGACAATCGCTGAGATAGTTTTTGCCTATCAATCGTTATTTAAAAACGCTTTTCAGAATAGCCTTTTCCGCCAAAAGCGCAATCATTTATAGTTCGCGTTTTTCCGCCTGCGTCATCATCTGCGGATAAAAGCGCCAGAACTGCCGCTCAAGGCGATCGTAGTGGGTATCCAGATCCTGCCAGGAGTCGCGCAGGGCATCGAGTCGCGGGCGGCGGCTGGCCATCCCGTTCAGCACGCGCTGAATAAAATCCATATCCCGGTAACGTTCAAGCCAGCGCTCCGACCACAGATATTCATTGAGATTGATAAAGCGCGGCGGGGAGGCTGGGAGGATCGGCGTGACCTGGGCGTGAGCGTAGCGGACAAACTCCGGCAGCGGCAGTTCCGGCGACAGCTGCGCCCAGTGGCGTGACAAAAAATGGTCCCACATCACATCCAGCGTAATGGGGGCAACCCGGCGCGTTTCGGCGCGGAACCACGCTTTGGCTTCGGTGACTTCCGGCAGGTTATCGGTCAGCACATCGATCCGGCGGTGCATAAAGATGCCCTCCACGACGTCAGCCGGCCACTCATCAGCGGGGTTGCCGCGAACGAAATCGGCCAGCAAATTGCCGGAAAGGGAGCTATCGGCGAGATGAGCAAGATGCAGGTGCGCGAGAAAATTCATATAAACTTCATCCTTCAAACTGCCTCTTTGTCGGCTGCTGAGTTACTCGTCTCATCCATGAGACTGGCCCTTACGGGCCGCCGCTGCGCGGCGTTCAAATCTGTTCCTGGCAGATTTGTCACTCACTCAGTTGCTGTTTCGATGCATCTTGAATGATTTTGTGTATAGATTATGTTATTCATCCCGAGGGGTAAAGGTTGCAGGGATAACCTCCCGGCACTAGACTACCCGCCTCTTTATTAAGTCTGAGTTACCGTCATGCGCGTTGCCGATTTTTCCTTTGAATTACCTGAATCCCTGATTGCCCACTATCCGATGCCTGAGCGCAGCAGCTGCCGCTTGCTGTCATTAGACGGGCCGACAGGCGCGCTGACGCACGGTACTTTCACTGATTTACTCGATAAGCTCAACCCTGGCGATCTGCTGGTATTTAATAATACCCGCGTGATCCCAGCCCGTCTGTTTGGCCGTAAAGCCAGCGGCGGCAAGATTGAAGTGCTGGTTGAGCGGATGCTCGATGATAAGCGTATTCTGGCACATATTCGCGCTTCGAAAGCGCCGAAACCGGGCGCAGAACTGCTGCTCGGCGACGATGAAAGTATTAAAGCGACCATGGTTGCACGTCACGACGCGCTGTTTGAAGTTGAGTTCGATGACGCGCGCAGCGTGCTGGATATTCTCAACGCTATCGGCCATATGCCGCTGCCGCCGTATATCGATCGTCCTGACGAAGACGCCGACCGCGAGCTTTATCAGACCGTCTATAGCGAAAAACCGGGGGCCGTTGCCGCGCCAACCGCCGGCCTGCACTTTGATGAGCCGCTGCTGGCGAAGCTTCGTGAAAAAGGCGTGGAGATGGCCTTCGTCACGCTGCACGTTGGGGCCGGAACCTTCCAGCCGGTGCGCGTAGACAGCATTGAAGATCACATCATGCACTCTGAATATGCCGAAGTGCCGCAGGAGGTGGTCGATGCGGTGCTGGCGGCAAAAGCGCGCGGCAACCGGGTGATTGCCGTCGGGACGACGTCGGTGCGTTCGCTGGAAAGCGCGGCGCAGGCGGCAAAAAACGACCTGATTGAGCCTTTCTTCAACGATACGCAGATTTTCATCTACCCGGGCTATCAGTACAAAGTCATCGATGCGCTGGTGACCAACTTCCATCTGCCTGAATCGACGCTGATTATGCTGGTCTCTGCTTTTGCCGGCTATCAGCATACGATGAACGCCTATAAGGCTGCGGTAGAACAAAAATATCGCTTTTTTAGCTACGGGGACGCGATGTTTATCACGTACAATCCGCAGGCTATTTTTGAGCGTCCCTAAGAAGGCGATCTCACTCGCCATTTTGACGCCAGGCAGTAATCGCCATTCTCACGGACACGGCGTACGCTCCGGTGGCTGTGCGCTGAGCGATTGCAAACTGGCTGCGCCGATGACGCCTTCAGGAATTTATTAGCTATGGAATCATTCCGTAGCGAATCGTTAAACGTCAGACTGTTTTTCTGACGCAGGAGTGATAATGAAATTTGAGTTAGATACTACCGATGGTCGCGCGCGTCGCGGCCGTCTTGTGTTTGAGCGCGGCGTCGTTGAAACGCCAGCCTTTATGCCGGTTGGCACCTACGGCACCGTAAAAGGGATGACGCCGGAGGAAGTCGAAGCGACAGGCGCGCAAATCATCCTCGGTAATACTTTCCATCTGTGGCTGCGTCCTGGTCAGGAGATCATGAAGCTGCACGGCGATCTGCACGACTTTATGCAGTGGAAAGGACCGATCCTCACCGACTCCGGCGGCTTCCAGGTCTTCAGCCTTGGCGATATTCGCAAAATCACCGAGCAGGGCGTGCACTTCCGTAACCCGATCAACGGCGATCCGATTTTCCTCGATCCGGAAAAATCAATGGAGATTCAGTACGATCTCGGCTCCGACATCGTGATGATCTTCGACGAATGCACGCCATATCCGGCGGACTGGGACTACGCGAAGCGCTCAATGGAAATGTCCCTGCGCTGGGCGAAGCGCAGCCGCGACCGTTTTGACGGCCTCGGCAACAAAAACGCGCTGTTTGGTATCATTCAGGGCAGCGTTTACGAAGATTTACGTGATATCTCTGTTAAAGGTCTGGTAGAGATTGGCTTTGATGGCTACGCTGTCGGCGGTTTGGCTGTCGGTGAGCCGAAGGCAGATATGCATCGTATTCTGGAGCACGTCTGCCCGCAAATCCCGGCCGACAAACCGCGATACCTGATGGGCGTCGGTAAGCCGGAAGATTTGGTCGAAGGGGTGCGCCGCGGGATCGATATGTTCGACTGCGTCATGCCGACGCGCAACGCGCGCAACGGCCACCTGTTCGTCACCGACGGCGTGGTGAAAATCCGCAACGCGAAGCATAAGAGCGATACTTCGCCGCTGGATGCGGAGTGCGATTGCTACACGTGTCGCAACTATTCACGCGCTTACTTGCATCATCTTGACCGTTGCAACGAAATATTGGGCGCGCGTCTCAATACCATTCATAACCTGCGATACTATCAGCGCTTAATGGCTGGTTTACGCAAGGCTATCGAAGAGGGTAAATTAGAGAGCTTCGTGACCGATTTTTACCAACGTCAGGGTCGAACCGTTCCACCTTTGAACGTTGACTAATTTTAATAATGAGGGAATTTCAATGAGCTTTTTTATTTCTGATGCGGTAGCAGCAACCGGTGGCGCGGCGCAGGGCAGCCCGATGTCTCTGATCCTGATGCTGGTGGTGTTTGGTCTGATTTTTTACTTCATGATCCTGCGTCCACAGCAGAAACGCACCAAAGAACATAAAAACCTGATGAACTCCATCGCTAAAGGCGATGAAGTGCTGACGAACGGTGGCCTGGTTGGGCGCGTCACTAAAGTTGCCGAAAGCGGATACATCGCTATCGCACTGAACGACACCACTGAAGTGGTTATCAAACGTGACTTCGTAGCTGCCGTTCTGCCGAAAGGCACCATGAAGGCGCTGTAATTACCCATTTTCCCTAAGGGAACTGCCGTGTTAAACCGTTATCCTTTGTGGAAGTACGTCATGCTGGTCGTCGTTATTGTCGTCGGCTTAGTGTATGCGCTTCCCAACCTGTATGGTGAGGATCCGGCCGTTCAAATCACTGGCGCGCGCGGCGTCGCCGCCAGTGAGCAAACGCTGATCCAGGTCCAGAAAACACTACAAGAAGAAAAAATTACCGCGAAGTCTGTGGCACTGGAAGAGGGCGCAATTCTTGCGCGCTTCGACACCACTGATATCCAGCTGCGCGCGCGCGAAGCGCTGATGGGCGTGCTGGGTGACAAATACGTCGTGGCGCTTAACCTTGCTCCGGCAACCCCGCGCTGGCTTGCGGCCCTGTATGCCGAGCCAATGAAGCTGGGTCTTGACCTGCGCGGCGGCGTGCACTTCCTGATGGAAGTCGACATGGATACCGCGCTGAGCAAGCTGCAGGAACAAAACATCGACAGCCTGCGCAGCGAACTGCGTGATAAAGGCATTCCTTACGCGACCGTGCGTAAAGAAGACAACTACGGCCTGAGCATCGCCTTCCGCGATAGCGCCGCGCGCGACCAGGCTATCTCCTACCTTAGCCCTCGTCATCGCGATCTGGTTATTTCCGCTCAGGGCAGCACTGGCCTGAAAGCCGTGATGACCGACGACCGTCTGAAAGAAGCCCGCGAATACGCCGTACAGCAGAACATCAATATCCTGCGTAACCGTGTAAACCAGCTGGGCGTTGCCGAACCTCTGGTTCAGCGTCAGGGCGCCGACCGTATTGTGGTTGAACTGCCGGGTATCCAGGACACGGCGCGAGCCAAAGAGATTCTTGGCGCGACCGCGACGCTGGAGTTCCGTTTGGTTAACACTAACGTTGATAGCGCCGCAGCGGCTTCCGGTCGCGTTCCGGGCGACTCTGAAGTGAAATATACCCGCGAAGGCCAGCCGGTTGTGCTGTACAAGCGCGTGATCCTCACCGGTGACCACATCACCGACTCGACGTCGAGCATGGATGAGTACAACCAGGCGCAGGTTAACATCTCCCTCGATAGCGCTGGTGGCAACATCATGTCTAACTTCACCAAGGACAACATCGGTAAACCGATGGCGACCCTGTTCGTGGAGTACAAAGACAGCGGTAAGAAAGATGCCAACGGTCGTGCGATTCTGGCGAAAGAGGAAGAGGTGATTAACATCGCCAATATCCAGTCTCGTCTGGGTAACAGCTTCCGTATTACCGGCATCAGCAATGCGACCGAAGCGCGTCAGCTCTCTCTGCTGCTGCGTGCAGGTGCGCTGATTGCGCCGATTCAGATTGTTGAAGAACGGACTATCGGCCCAACCCTGGGGATGCAGAACATCAAACAGGGCCTGGAAGCCTGTCTGGCCGGTCTGGTGGTCTCTATCCTGTTCATGATCTTCTTCTACAAGAAGTTCGGCCTGATTGCGACCTCGGCGCTGATTGCCAACCTGGTGCTGATTGTCGGCATTATGTCCCTGATTCCGGGGGCGACGCTGACTATGCCGGGGATTGCGGGGATTGTGTTAACCCTTGCGGTAGCGGTCGATGCGAACGTTCTGATTAACGAACGTATTAAAGAAGAGCTGAGCAACGGGCGTTCCGTGCAGCAGGCGATTGACGAAGGATATCGCGGCGCGTTCAGCTCCATCTTTGATGCCAACATTACGACGCTTATCAAAGTCATTATCCTGTACGCGGTCGGTACCGGTGCCATTAAAGGGTTTGCGATTACCACCGGTATCGGTATTGCGACCTCAATGTTTACCGCTATCGTCGGCACCCGTGCCATCGTGAACCTGCTGTACGGCGGCAAGCGCGTTAAAAAGCTGTCTATCTGAGGAGTGCGTTGTGGCACAGGAATATACTGTTGAACAATTGAACCACGGCCGTAAAGTCTGGGACTTTATGCGCTGGGACTACTGGGCCTTCGGCATTTCAGGTTTTTTGCTGATTCTGTCCATTATTATCATTGGCGTGCGCGGGTTTAACTGGGGTCTGGATTTCACCGGCGGTACGGTGATTGAGATCACCCTCGAAAAGCCTGTTGATATGGATCAGGTGCGCCAGTCGCTGCAGAAGGCGGGCTTCGAAGAGCCGCAGCTGCAAAACTTTGGCAGCAGCCGCGACATCATGGTGCGTATGCCGCCGGTACATGACGCCAACGGCAGCCAGGAGCTGGGCAGCAAGGTCGTTAACGTGATTAACGAATCGACCAGCCAGAATGCGACGGTCAAGCGTATTGAGTTTGTGGGGCCGAGCGTCGGCGCAGACCTGGCGCAGACCGGTGCGCTGGCGCTGATAGCCGCGCTGGTGTGTATCCTGATCTACGTAGGGTTCCGCTTTGAGTGGCGCCTGGCGGCAGGGGTTGTTATTGCGCTGGCGCACGACGTGGTGATCACCATGGGCGTGCTGTCGCTACTGCATATCGAGATCGACCTGACCATTGTGGCCTCGTTGATGTCGGTTATCGGCTACTCGCTGAACGACAGTATCGTGGTATCTGACCGTATTCGTGAAAACTTCCGCAAGATTCGCCGCGGTACGCCGTACGAAATCTTTAACGTGTCGTTGACGCAGACCCTGCACCGTACTTTGATCACCTCCGGGACGACCTTGATGGTTATCCTGATGCTGTATCTCTTCGGTGGCCCGATTCTGGAAGGCTTCTCGCTGACCATGCTGATCGGTGTCTCCATCGGTACGGCTTCTTCTATCTACGTTGCGTCCGCGCTGGCGCTCAAGCTGGGCATGAAGCGCGAGCACATGCTGCAGCAGAAAGTCGAGAAAGAAGGGGCGGATCAGCCGTCAATTCTGCCGTAAGGCAATCGTGCATTGATAAACGAATCCCGGTCGTAAGGCCGGGATTTTTTTTATTACAACCGGCCGGATTTTGGTTACTCTCCTGTATCAGCGCTAAATGACATGGAGAAATGCCGATGGCTGTCGTAACTCTTTCCACCGTTCCTCAACCCCCGCTCTGGTACGATGTGCCTTCCGTCACGCTTAACGACGACACGCTGCGCCAGCGCAAAGCGAAGGTGCTGGCGAATATGCGGCAGCAAGGGCTGGATACGCTTATCATCTATGCCGATAAAGAGCACGGCGGCAACTTTGAGTATCTCACCGGTTTTATTCCCCGTTTCGAAGAGGCGCTACTGGTAGTGCATCGGGACGGTGAGGCGGTGCTGGTACTGGGTAACGAGAACCTGAAGCTGGCAAGCTACGCGCGGCTGGAAAATCGTGTGATTCACGCCCCGTGGTTTTCGCTGCCCAATCAACCGATGGAACCCCGCAAAACGCTGGCTCAGCTGTTTCAGGAGGCGGGCGTTGTGGGGGGAAAAAGAATTGGCCTCGCGGGCTGGAAGCTCTTTACCGGCGCGGTTGATGACCGCGCGCGGATGTTCGATCTGCCCGCCTTTATCGTTGACGCTATTCGCGAGGCAGCCGGGCCGCAGGCAAGTATAACCAACGCCACCGGCATTTTTATCGACCCGGCAAGCGGAGCGCGAATCACCAATAATGCCAACGAGCTGGCGCACTATGAGTACGGTGCTAATCTCGCCTCAACCGCGATTCTGACCGCGCTTAACGCCATTGCGCCGGGAAAAACGGAAAAGCAAATCGGCGCGCTGCTGGCGGCGGAAGGGCAAGCGAATAGCGTGGTGATGATTGCCGCCACCGGCGATCGCTTTGCCGGAGCGAATCTCTACCCCAGCGATAAAGCTATCCAGCGCGGAGATAAATTCTCGCTCACCACCAGTTTTAAAGGCGGCCTGAGCAGCCGCGCAGCCTACGTGGTGGCCGATGAGAGTGAACTGGCGCCTGAGGTGGCTGATTATCTGGACGTAGTGGCGAAGCCCTATTTCAACGCGGTGGTGAACTGGCTGGAAAATCTGCGCATCGGCATGCGCGGCGGCGATATGTATGCCCTGATCGAGCGAGTATTGCCGAAGGCGGAATATCACTGGCACCTGAATCCGGGACATCTGGTCGCGGATGAAGAGTGGCTCTGCTCGCCCATTGGCCCCCATTCAGCCGCCTGTCTGCAAAGCGGAATGATATTGCAGATCGACATTATTCCTTCCCGAGCGGGCTACGGCGGCGCAAGCATTGAAGATACCGTGGCGCTTGCCGACAGCGCGCTGCGTCGGGAGCTGGCGCAAAGTTACCCCGAGCTCTGGCAGCGCATTGTCGCCAGACGATCGTATATCGGCAATCGGCTTGGCATTGCGCTTCCTGAAGAGGTGCTGCCTTTCTCCAGTACCGTCGGCTACCTGCGTCCGTGGCTGCTTAGCCCGGAGCGCGCGCTGGTCTGCGCACCATGCTGACACAATGCTGTCAGTAGGCCTGTCATACACTCCTCCTGAACCCAAACAATGGACAGGAGGAAGTATGAACAACGTCATTAACTGGTTTGAGATCCCGGTTGCCGATATGGATCGTGCCGTGGCGTTTTACGAGCCGGTGATGCAGGTCACGCTGAAACGGGAAAATATGGAGTGTGCCGAAATGGCCGTATTTCCTTATCAGGACCCGGCTCCCGGCGGCGCGCTGGCAAAGTTTGATAGCGTTAAGCCCTCCGATCAGGGATGCATTATCTATCTGCATACCGATAATCTGACGGCCACGCTAGAACGCGTCAACTCTGCGGGCGGAAGCTGCGTTTTTGGCCCCTTTGAGCTGGCGGACGATATCGGCACGATTGCCCTGTTTATCGATAGTGAGGGGAATCGGATTGGTTTGCATCAACCCGCATAAATGAGATAACAAAAATGAGCCGACGCGCCGACCGTCTTTTTCAAATCGTGCAGATCCTGCGGGGGAGGAGATTAACCACCGCGGGATTGTTGGCCGAGCGGCTTGGCGTGTCAGAGCGCACTATTTACCGCGACATTCGCGATCTCTCGCTTTCCGGGGTTCCGGTTGAGGGAGAGGCCGGAAGCGGCTATCGGCTGCTGGCGGGCTATGATCTACCGCCGTTAATGCTGACAACCCAGGAATCGGAAGCGCTGATAGCCGCTATTCGGCTACTGCAAACCTGGGGCGGCGCGTCGCTGTCCCGGGCGCTGGAATCGGCGCAGGAAAAGGTGCTGGCGATATTGCCCGCGGAGAGCCGACGTAAGGCCGAGCAGTCGCGGCTGTTCGCACCGGACTTTGGTTCCCAGGGCTATAGCAAAGATCAGTTTGATTTGGTGCATCGGGCGGTCTCCGCTCAGCAGGCGCTCGCGCTGCGCTATCGTGATGAAGCGGGAAATCAGTCGCAGCGAGAAGTGCTGCCGCTGGGGCTTTTTTTCTGGGGCGAGCGCTGGCTGCTGGTGACCTGGTGCGAGCTGCGTGAGGATTATCGCTGTTTCCGTCTCGACCGCTGTCTGGAGATTTCCGCCACCGGGCGTCATTTCAGCGAACGAGCCGATCGTTCATTGAGTGATTTCTTGCGTAAGGTAAGGTGCGAAGAGCGTTAGCTTTAATTATCCCCGGCGCATTTGCCGGGGATAATCGGGCCGATTAGAAGTTGTAACCGACCACGAAATAACCACCCCAGCCGGTAGAGCGGACGTTAAAGTCGCCGTCGCCGAAGTTCAGTTTCGCGTCATCCGCCCACTGGCCGCCGTTGTGGAAGTAACGCGCCACGACGGAGTAGTGCCAGTGATCGTAGTTCAGCGCCAGGATATGGCTGGAAGCGATGGAGTTGCTGGTGCGTGAATGCTTACCGTTCAAATCATAAGAGTTGTCATCGCCCAGATCGGAGCCCCAGTCAAAGTTGGTGAAGCCGATATAGCTCAGTGAACCGCCCCACAGATCGGTCAGCGGCACAAAGTATTTCACTTTGAAACGGTAACCGTCCCATTCGTTCTCGTTAGATGCGCCATAGTTTTGCCACTGATATTTCGCATAGACGTTCAGGGAGAGGCTCATCGGCAGGCCGGTATCGATATCGGTACCCAGACCCATATACCAGGTGCTCTGACGACCGGATTTGTTGCGGCCCATGTCGTAGATATAGTTGTTGGCGAAATACCACTCTTTGAACGGGCCGAAGCTGAGGTCGGTACCGGTCAGTTTATCGATAGAGAAGCGCGGCTCAATTTCCATAAACAGCGGAGAACCGTGGTTCCAGATACCTTTCGCGTCGGTGTTGCCGCCGAAGAATACCGGCGCATCCATATAGCCATAGAAATCAAACCAGTCTTTCTTAGCGAACGCTTCATATTCCAGATAAGTATCGTTACGAATCTGCGGCCCAAAACGAGTGTGGTAGCTGCCCACCACGTTCACACTCTGGTGCCACCAATCAGACAGATATTGCGGTTTGTCGTTTTCTGCCGCGCTGGCAGAGAAAGATGCGGAGAGCGCCAGAGCTGCGCCAGCTGCCAGTAATGTTTTTTTCATAATGATGCCACTGTTTAAATTAAGCCTGAAGGCGTTAAAAGAATCGCCGTAGCGTTTCTAAATATTTCGTATTTCTGTGGCGTCTATTATAGGAATCATTGCTCACAAAAATATGTGTTGTTTCACATAACGAAGACATAGGTAATCGATTGCGTTCACGATTTTATGCATTTCTTGACGAAATGCCACCGAAATTCATAATTCCTGTCAATTTTTAGTGAACCGATCGGGAAATCTGTAAGTGGATTTGCACAGCGGAAAAAAAGCCGGATGTTGAACGCATCCGGCAGACGGCATTACTGCATACTGGCGGGCTGAATATCGTGGATGCGAACGAAGCCAACCTGCTCTGGCGTCACGCCATTCAGGCGCAGCGGAATGTCGACATCGCTCGGCGCCAGGACGCTTGCCGGAGCGCTAATGAGCTGATTTTGTACATTAACCTCCTGGTAGCTATCGGTTGTGCCGCTGATCTGCCCGGAGGCGACCGTCGCGCTAAAGGCCGGCAGCGGATCGTTTGATTCCCCCTGAATGCGCAGGGTGAGGCGGGTACCGTCGCCATCCGGGGCGATATTGAGCAGCGACATGCGCAGGGTACCAATCTGGCTTTTCAGGCGAGCTGGCGTTTTCGCCTCCGGCAGCAGGTATACGCCGCTGTTAGATTTCGCGTTCAGAACGTTTTGCTGAGTAATTTTTACCGTTTGCTGATTGAGCTGGGTCATCTCTTTGCTCAGAGTGCTCACGCTCTGGTTCATCTGGCGAATTTCGCTTTGCTGCGCGCAGGCGCTAAGGGTGAAAATGCTACCCACAATGGCCAGCTTTAAATAACGTCTTGTCATAGTCGAGATTCCGTTAACAGAGGATGCTTAATGGTAGATCGTTCGGCTAAACGCACTATAGATCCTTTGTCTCAAAAGCTCTTTCTTTGTTGTCGGGTCACTTCGCGGTAAACTACCTGTTAGTTTAACTACTTGTCAGGACGCGCTATGCATTGCCCTTTCTGTTTCGCCGTAGATACCAAGGTTATCGACTCACGTCTGGTGGGCGAAGGCTCTTCCGTGCGTCGTCGCCGCCAGTGTCTGGTCTGCAACGAACGCTTTACGACGTTTGAAGTGGCGGAGCTGGTGATGCCGCGAGTCGTAAAAAGCAACGACGTGCGCGAGCCTTTTAATGAGGACAAACTGCGCAGCGGCATGCTTAAAGCACTGGAAAAGCGTCCGGTCAGCTCAGATGACGTCGAAATGGCGCTTAACCACATTAAAACCCACCTGCGCGGAACTGGCGAACGTGAAGTGCCGAGCAAAATGATCGGCAATCTGGTGATGGAACAGCTGAAAAAGCTCGATAAAGTGGCCTATATCCGCTTCGCTTCCGTCTATCGCAGTTTCGAAGATATCAAAGAGTTTGGCGAAGAGATCGCCCGCTTACAGGACTGATCCATGCAGGACGAAATATACATGGCGCGAGCGCTGAAGCTGGCTGCGCGCGGACGCTTCACGACTCACCCAAATCCGAATGTCGGCTGCGTGATTGTCAAAGATGGCGAGATCGTCGGCGAAGGTTTTCACTATCGCGCCGGTGAACCGCACGCGGAGGTGCATGCGCTGCGCATGGCGGGCGAAAAAGCCCAGGGCGCGACGGCGTACGTGACGCTGGAACCCTGTAGCCATCACGGGCGTACGCCGCCGTGCTGCGAAGCGCTAATTGCCGCAGGGGTAACCCGCGTCGTTGCCGCAATGCAGGACCCCAATCCCCAGGTCGCGGGGCGCGGTCTGTACCGCTTGCAGCAGGAGGGCGTTGACGTCAGCCACGGGCTGATGATGAATGAAGCCGAAGCGCTGAATAAAGGTTTTCTCAAGCGCATGCGCACCGGCTTTCCGTGGATCCAGCTAAAAATGGGCGCATCGCTGGACGGCCGCACGGCGATGGCCAGCGGAGAGAGCCAGTGGATCACCTCACCGCAGGCGCGGCGTGATGTCCAGCGCCTGCGCGCGCAAAGCCACGCTATTCTGACCAGCAGCGCGACGGTGCTGGCGGACGATCCGGCGCTGACCGTACGCTGGGACGAGCTCAACGCTGAAACCCAGGCGCTGTACCCGCAGGAAAATCTGCGCCAGCCTTTACGCATCGTTATTGATAGCCACAATCGCGTCACGCCGCAGCACCGTATCGTGCAGCAGGCGGGCGAAACGCTGTTTGCCCGCACCCGTGAAGATGAACGGCAGTGGCCGGAGAGCATACGTACTCTGCTGGTGCCGGAGCATAATGGTCGGCTGGATCTGGTTTTATTGATGATGCAGCTGGGCAAACAGCAAATTAACTCGATCTGGGTGGAGGCCGGGCCAACGCTTGCCGGCGCGCTGTTGCAAGCCGGGCTGGTGGATGAGCTTATCGTCTATATTGCGCCTAAACTGTTAGGCAGCGATGCGCGCGGATTATGCGCGCTGCCGGGGCTTGAGAAACTAGCGCAAGCACCCCATTTCAAATTCAACGAGATACGTCATGTAGGCCCGGATATTTGCCTGCATTTAGTGAACGCTTGATTTCCCTGGTCAAAAGGGAAAGCAGTGCGCCGATTATTATGATAGAATCCGCCCCCCTTGCGGGGCCAAATGAACTGAACCCGAAGGAAGAGTATGAACATTATTGAAGCTAACGTTGCTACCCCGGACGCTCGCGTCGCCATCACCATTGCGCGTTTCAACAACTTTATCAACGACAGCCTGCTGGAAGGTGCGATTGACGCCCTGAAGCGTATTGGCCAGGTTAAAGATGAAAACATTACCGTTGTTTGGGTTCCAGGCGCGTACGAACTGCCGCTGGCGGCTGACGCACTGGCGAAAACCGGTAAGTATGACGCGGTGATTGCGCTGGGTACCGTTATCCGTGGCGGCACTGCGCATTTTGAATATGTGGCTGGCGGTGCAAGCAATGGCCTGGCGCACGTCGCTCAGGACAGCGGAATCCCGGTAGCCTTCGGTGTTTTGACCACAGAAAGTATTGAACAAGCCATCGAACGCGCTGGCACCAAAGCCGGTAACAAAGGCGCTGAAGCAGCGCTGACCGCGCTGGAAATGATTAACGTATTGAAAGCCATCAAGGCCTGATTTTTGTAAGGGGAATTCCGTGAAACCTGCTGCTCGTCGCCGCGCCCGTGAGTGTGCTGTCCAGGCGCTCTACTCCTGGCAGTTGTCCAAAAACGACATTGCTGATGTCGAATACCAGTTCCTGGCGGAACAGGATGTAAAAGATGTCGACGTTCTGTATTTCCGCGAGCTGCTGTCCGGAGTGGCGACTAACAGCGCGTATCTCGACGGCCTGATGAAGCCGTACCTTTCTCGTCTGCTGGATGAGCTGGGTCAGGTGGAAAAGGCGGTCCTGCGTATCGCGCTGTTTGAGCTGTCAAAGCGTAGCGATGTACCGTACAAAGTTGCGATTAACGAAGCCATTGAACTGGCGAAAACCTTTGGCGCTGAAGATAGCCACAAGTTTGTCAACGGCGTGCTGGACAAAGCTGCCCCGGTAATTCGTCCCAACAAAAAGTAAACTCCAGGGCCGGATTTGCAGAGTCTCACTTCTGCAAACCGGCCTTATTCTTTTCTTTTTCTGAGGCATAACGTATGGCATGCGGCGAATTTTCCCTGATTGCCCGTTATTTTGATCGCGTAAAAAGCGCACGTCTTGATGTTGAAACCGGCATTGGCGACGACTGCGCGCTCCTGAATATCCCCGAGAAAAAAACGCTGGCAATCAGCACCGACACCCTGGTGGCGGGAAACCATTTTTTACCCGACATCGACCCTGCCGACCTCGCCTATAAAGCGCTGGCGGTAAATTTAAGCGATCTGGCGGCGATGGGCGCCGAACCGGCGTGGTTAACGCTGGCTCTGACCCTGCCGGAAGCGGACGAAGCCTGGCTTGAAGCCTTTAGCGACAGCTTGTTCGTACAGCTTAACTATTACGATATGCAGCTCATTGGCGGCGATACTACTCGCGGACCGCTGGCGATGACGCTGGGTATTCACGGCTATGTGCCAACGGGACGCGCGCTGAAGCGTTCCGGGGCAAAGCATGGCGACTGGATTTACGTCACCGGCACGCCGGGAGACAGCGCTGCTGGCCTGGCGATTTTGCAGGATCGGCTGCAGGTGGAAGATGCCACCGACGCGGATTACCTCCTGGCGCGTCATCTGCGCCCGCTGCCGCGGGTTCTGCAGGGTCAGGCGCTGCGCGATCTGGCGAATTCGGCCATCGATCTTTCCGACGGCCTGATTTCCGACCTGGGGCATATTCTCAACGCCAGCGGCTGCGGCGCGCGCATCGACCTTGATGCAATGCCGTTCTCGGATGCGATGCTGCGCCAGGTGGATAAGGAGCAGGCGCTGCGCTGGGCGCTCGCCGGCGGTGAAGATTATGAACTGTGCTTTACCGTACCTGAACTCAACCGCGGGGCGCTGGACGTGGCGCTTGCCAATCTCGGCGCGCGTTTTACCTGTATTGGACAGATCGTTCCTGAATCAGAAGGCCTGCAATTCACCCGTGAGGGCAAGCCGGTAACGCTGGACGTTAAGGGGTATGACCATTTTGGCGCGTAGTAGAGATGTGGCGAAAAGCCGGCTGAAGATGAGCAACCCCTGGCATCTGCTGGCAACGGGATTTGGCAGCGGTCTTAGCCCCGTGGTCCCCGGCACGATGGGGTCGCTGGCGTCGATTCCCTTCTGGTACTTGCTGACCTTTATTCCCTGGCAGCTCTATTCGCTGGTGGTGATGATGAGTATCTGCATCGGCGTCTATATTTGTCACCGTACGGCGAAAGATATGGGTACCCACGATCACGGCAGTATCGTCTGGGACGAGTTTGTCGGGATGTGGATTACGCTGATGGCTTTGCCGACGATGGACTGGCAGTGGGTTGCCGCCGGGTTCGTGATTTTTCGCATCTTTGATATGTGGAAGCCGTGGCCTATCCGCTGGTTCGACCGCAATATCCACGGCGGGATGGGGATCATGGTGGATGATATCGTCGCCGGGGTGATTTCCGCCGGGGTGCTGTACGTCATTGGCCACCACTGGCCAATTGGGCTTTTCTAAAGGTCGTCCGGCCCGCCTGACGTGTACCGCCCGTAGATCGTGCAAGCCGGCGTTTCCCGGAGGCGGTGCTGCGCACCTGTCCGGGCTACTGTCCCACAGACGGTGGAGAACTCGTAGCCCGGGCAAGGCGCTTTGCGCCGCCCCCGGGAGCAAAGCGCAGAGTGGCATAATTTCCCGGAGGCGGTGCTGCGCACCTGTCCGGGCTACTGTCCCGCAGACGGTGGAAAACTCGTAGCCCGGCAAGGCGCTTTGCGCCGCCCCCGGGAGCAAAGCGCAGAGTGGCATAATTTCCC